>CAYNYN010000221.1:0-6593 GCA_964401445.1 uncultured Saprospiraceae bacterium
GAGGAAAGCATCGTCGAGGTATTGCGCGAGGTCGAGGGTTGAGACTTGGCAAAAGGACAATGGACGATAGACTATGGACGATAGACAATGAACCTATCTATGATGGACGTCGTCACGATGTCACGCGTCACAGCCTGCTTCCGACAAGTCGGAACAGGCTCCGCGAAGCGGGGGTGTCACGAATAAAATCTGACTGCCCTGGAATGTATGCAACATGAACCACTGAGCTGTATTGGAAGACACTCAAGACACCGCCTCACTTTTTGCGAAAGCAGATCATCCGGTGGTGCGTCCAGTTCAGGTCGCTGGTGTCGAGGAAGGGGCGAACATCTACCTCGAACTCCAGGCGCCGCGGGTGCTCCAGCAGGATGCCGTATCCTCTGACGCGAGATACCCTGGGCAAAGAGGGCTGTATCAGCTCGATTTTCTTGGACCATGAAAAGGCCGGTGCAGGCTCGACAATGGTCAATGGAAAGCAAATCGGGAAAAAAGGGGGAGGAAAGGTACCGATATCTCCACTCTCTGGGCGCACCTTCAGGCAGAACGTGTCGTTGGGTGCATCGGTGTAGATGCAGGTAAAATCCCCGGCAGTGGGATAATAGGGCGGATGGTCGTACCAGGTGAAGGTGTAATAGAACCAGTGCCAGACCGTATCGCAGAGCGGGGTTGTAGGGAAACACGTCCGGTCGATGCTATCGACGCAGGCGATCAGCCGGCAATCGATCCTGCCCGAGGTGGGCAGCAGCTCGCGACGGAAATCCAGATGGAACATGCTGTCGGTAAACGTGCGCGCATCGGCGCCGATTTTCCAGTAATAGCGCTGCGCATGGGTCGCCCGCGCCTTGAAATAGACGCGGTCCACGAAGTACTCGGGCAGGAAGAAGAAGGTATCATCCGTCACGCGAAAATATTTCAGCGTGTCCCATGTGCCTAACCGTTGCAACACGTCAAACTCGGCCCAGGCCGTATCCTGGCTCAGACAGGGGTCGTAGTTGATGCAGGCCGGGTCGTAGGGATCGTTGCAGGGCGGCTCGTCGAACGGGCCACGGCAGGCCAGCCCCCACAGCGCCACGAGGAGCAAGAACGGATACAGACGAGAGGAAAAGCGCATTTGTCCGGGTTTGGTTTGCACACGAGCACTATGGCGCGGTTGCCTTCGGGTACGGCCTCGGCGCGGCGACACCATGACGCCACGCCAAGGCCTTCGCTGCCGAAGTTACATCTTTATCAGCCGGATGACCCAAGGCTCGGGCACCTTCTCCAGCTTCAGGTGCAGCACGTAGGTGCCCCGCGCCAGGTCGGCGAGCTGCAGCCCGATGAAGTGTTCGCCTTCGTCCATCTCGACACCATCGAGCAGGGGCTCCCAACGCCGGCCGTCCACGCCCTGCAGCTCCAGCCACACGCGCTGCCTTTCCAGCAGCCGGAAGAAGACCGTCGTCTGTTCCGAGGCCGGGTTGGGAAAGGCCCGAAAAGCCCCCTTGAAGTCAAAACGAACCCCTTCGCCGCTCTGGGCCGCGCTGCTGAGGTTCTGCGGGAAGTAGAAATCGGGATCCGAGCAGAGGTCGGCCAGCTCGGCCCCGCCGATGGGCACGACGGGTTGGGCACAGGACGGCATATTTCTGATGCGCGTGCCGCCGGGCAGCGTCAGTCCCGGCTCGATGGCAGGGCCCAGCGGCTCGAGCGAGACCCAGGGGGCTCCCCCGTTGCCCGGATCGTGCGTCACGGGCACCAGCACCTGTCCCAGCCCCAGCGACTTGATCGTCTGCACGTTCTGCTGGGTGACGAGCACCGGATCCTTGATGATCACGTAGTTCCAGGCCACGGGCTGCTGCGACAGGTAGTCGTCGAGCGTGGGCACGAATATTTCCTCGGGCACCAGCGCCAGCGCCGGGTCGGCGGGCGTGGCAGGCGGTTCACTGACGTATTCCACCTTCCACATGCGGCTGTAGAACACGTCTTTCATGCCCGGCTGGTAGTCGTTGCGCCGCAGCCGCGCCACCAGGTGAAATGTCACCTCCGGCAAGGCCTGATCACTCAGTACCTCGCCGTCCTTGTAGTTCCACGCATGAATGGGATAGGCCGGCAGGCAGCTCAGCGGCAGCATGGGCGTACGCCACAGCGTATCGTTGATGCGGATGAGGTTGGCTACATAGGAGCCCGAGGCGGGGGGCAGCACGTCCATCGGCTGCTTCGACTTGAAGCGGTAGTAGCCGCGCATCTCCACGATCGAGAGGCCCGAGGCCGGATTGAGCGC
The DNA here is from genome assembly GCA_964401445.1 of uncultured Saprospiraceae bacterium. Lineage (GTDB taxonomy): Bacteria > Bacteroidota > Bacteroidia > Chitinophagales > Saprospiraceae > WFYJ01. The sequence continues at coordinate 2,255 of CAYNYN010000221.1, forward strand.
GATGCGCACCGGGCGCTGCTGCTGAAAGTACAGATGCGTGGTGGCGCCCTGCTCGTCGTCGTAGCTCAGATCGTTGTAGTACAGCCGGATGCGGTCAACCACCCCGATCACGCCCAGCGGATTGTTGTAGATCAACTGGGACGCATCGGCCTGATCGCCGGGGGACGGAATACCCAGATTTTCCAACGGACCCGAAATGGTAATACCTCCTTCGCCACTGAAATACATAGATGTATTGAACTCCATAGGCTTCGGCACAGTGGCGCCCCCTCCCACGAACAAATCGAGAAGGTGCACGATTTCACCAAACCAAGGCAAGGCACTGGGGAGCCATTCTGGAATCAAATTTGACGACGAATTGGACGCGTTGCCATTTGAATTAGTTCCTGTATTATTTCCACTAGTTGTGTCATTAGGAAAAATAGAATTGTAATGAGACACTAAGGCTGTAATGTCTTTGAAAAACTTTGCTCCTTTGGACAAATTGCTCAACACATCACCCGTCTTGCCTACAGCGGCAAGAAAACCATTTTGAGCGGTAGCCCCATTGTTTCCGGAACTGAACACCTGCATCACTTGTCCGTTTCCGGTCAACTCAAGCACCAATTCCGCTTCGGCATGCAAGTCGGGTGCAAACTCCAGCCTGCTCAAATACTGACAACCACATGGATCGTAATTGGTCAGAGCCTGTGTCAGGATCCAGAAGCCCGACCAGGGCGAGGGTGCCTGAGTGACGATCTGGTTGGGGACGACGACCTGCACCTCCCGGTCGTGGTAGCTTTCCACAGGGTGGGAAGGCAACACATTTCCTTCGAGGACGGCATCGACAAAAGGAGCTGAATCTTCATATTCCAGGGTGTATTTTATGGCCGAGTAGGTGTCGCCACCATTGCCCAAATGCGTCACGTACATCATCACACGCAACAGGCCCGTGTACCGATTGTACAACACGAGCAAGGGCACGGGTACGGGCTGCTCGGGCGTGCCAAAGCCGGCCACCACGACTTCCCACCCGTCCTCCGGCAGAAAATCGGGCTGATCGCTTTCATCGGAAGCCTCGGCCGTCAGCATCCACGTGTTGGCCGTCTGGTTCAGCAAGCCTGTGGTGTAGTAGAAGGGTGAGGGAATGGTTACCTCGAGTGGCAAGCCCGTCTGGCGATCCACGATCCAGGCCGTAAACGTCTCGGCACGCCAGTCGAACTGTTGTACGGTAGGGGTGGTCGTGTACTGCGGACAGTACTGGGCGCTCGCGGCAAGCGGCCACAGCAACAGACAGGGCAGCAGGCGCCGCAACAGGGCGATTGTCAATGTGTTTTTCATTGGGCAAGAGGATTTGGCGTTTGAAAATGTGTTGTCTTTGAACAAAAAAAAAATCGCCCTTTTTTTCAAGTGCAATTTTTCTGGCAAGGGGAGATCCATGCCACGCAAACGGGATTGGGTCGTCACGGTGCAACAGCTCTGCCCCACCCGCTGAAAAAAATCAGTCTGCGTCTTGTGATGTAAATTACGGGGGACATGGAACAAACGGTAGCAGTTTTGCGAAAGCAATTTTTCAGAATTTTTTGAAAAAACACACTCCACTCATGGAAGATATGCTGCTCTACCACCGGCTGCAGTTTGCCTTCACCATATCGTTCCACTACCTTTTTCCGCAACTGACGATGGGCCTGGCCCTGATGATCGTGATTTTCAAGGGCAAGTTTCTGCGCACGGGCGACGTGCGCTGGAACCGGCTGGCGCACTTCTGGATGAAGGTGTTTGCGCTCAACTTCGCCATGGGGGTGGTGACGGGCATCCCGATGGAGTTCCAGTTCGGCACCAACTGGTCGCGCTTTTCGGAGCTGACGGGTAACGTGATCGGCCAGACGCTGGCCATGGAGGGGATGTTCAGCTTTTTCCTCGAGTCGTCCTTCCTCGGCCTTTTTCTGTTTGCCGAAAGGCGGCTGGGCCACAAGCTGCACTTCCTCACGGGCCTGCTGGTCTTTCTCGGCTCGTGGCTCAGCGGGCTGCTCATCATCGCCACCAATGCGTGGATGCAGCACCCCGTGGGCTTCGAGATCCTGGACAACGGCAAGTTCGTGCTGAAAAACTTCGGCGAGCTGTTCCTCAACCCGTGGCTGTGGCCGGCCTATCTGCACAACCAGGCCGCCTCGCTGGTGACCACCTCCTTCGTCATTGCCGCCACCGGTGCCTTCTACCTGCTCAACCAGAAGCACGAAGACTACGGCCGCATGATGGTGCGCTCGGGCGTCATCGCCGGGCTGATCGCCAGCATCGTGGTGGCCTTCCCCACCGGCGACTGGAGTGCGAAGAACGTGGTGAAATACCAGCCGGTCACCTTTGCCGCCATGGAAGGTCTGTTCGAGACGCCCGAGGGCGGTGCCGAGATCGTGCTCATCGGCCAGCCCAACATGGTGGAGCGCAAGCTCGACAACAAGCTGGCCGTGCCCAACGTGCTCAGCTTCCTGACGTTCAACCGGTGGCACCAGCCCATCGACGGACTCGACCGCTTCGACGAGGACACGTGGCCTACCAACGTGCCCGGCCTCTACTACGCCTATCACATCATGGTGGGTCTGGGCACCCTCTTCATCGCGCTGATGGCGCTGGCGGGGCTGTGGCTGTGGAGGGGGCGCCTGTACCAGAGTCGCGGCATCCTGTGGGCCCTGCTCATGGCCGTGCCCTTCCCCTACATCGCCAACCTGGCCGGATGGTACACCACCGAGCTGGGCCGCCAGCCCTGGCTGGTCTATGGACTGCTGCGCACGGCCGACGGGCCTTCCTTCCTCGTCTCCTCGGGCAACACGCTCTTCACGCTGCTCGGCTTCGTGGGCCTGTACCTGCTCCTGGGCGTGCTCACGCTCGTGCTCGCCGGACGCATCGTGTACAAAGGACCGGGCGGGGGAGAGGAGTGAGGAGTGAGGAGTGAAGAGTGAAGAGTGAAGAGTGAAGAGTGCCTTGGGTCTAGCCCTGAAACAGGTTGACAAAAAATATCCGCATCTATGGAAATCTTGTGGTACGTCATTGTACTGTTCATGCTGGGCATGTACATGGTGCTGGACGGCTTCGACTTTGGTGCCGGCATCGTGCATCTGTTTTTTGCGAAAAGCGAGGCGGACAAGCGCGCCATCGTCAATGCCATCGGCCCGTTCTGGGATGCCAACGAGGTGTGGCTCATCGCGGGCGGGGGCGTGCTGTTCTTCGCCTTTCCCACGCTGTATGCCAGCAGCTTCAGCGGCTTCTACCTGCCGCTGATGATCATCCTGTGGCTGCTCATCTTCCGGGCCATCGGGCTGGAGCTGCGCGGCTTCGTGGACAATGCGCTTTGGCACACCATCTGGGACAAGGCCTTCGGGCTGAGCAGCCTGTTGCTCGCGCTCTTCTTCGGCACGGCCGTGGGCAACATCGCGCGGGGCGTGAACATGGGCTGTGTGGAAAACGGCTACCCCCTCTGCGCGCCGCACCACTTCTTCCTGCCGCTGTGGAACCCCACCTTCGACCCGCGCGCCGAGCACCTCGGCGTGCTTGACTGGTTCACGTTGCCCATCGGCCTGATCGGCGTGGTGGCGCTGTTCATCCACGGTGCCAACTGGATCGTGTTCAAGACCAACGTGTCGTTCAAGGAGCGGCTCAAGCTGTGGGCCTGGCGTATGACCTTCGTGCTGGCCGCCTTGGTGGCGCTCACGCTGACGCTGTGGCACTACGTGCATCCCGATCCGCTGCGCAACTTCTTCGACCATCCGTGGCTGTGGGTGTTCCCCGCCCTGACGTTCGTGGCGCTGGGCGCCCTGTTCCGGCTGCGGTCTTTCCGCAGCGAGCGCACGGCTTTCCTGTTTTCATCGCTGTTCCTGCTGGCCAGCTTTGCCGCTACCGCCGTGGCCATCTATCCGGCCTTCCTGCCCTCGACCAACGAGGTGGTGCCCTCGCTGACCATCTGGAACGCGGCCGCCCACGACTACGGCCTGCAGGTGGGGCTGGGGTGGTTCTCTGTGGCCATCGTGCTGGTGGGCGTGTACTTCGTCGTGCAGCACCGCATCTTCAGCGGCAAGCTCGACAACTCGGGATACGGAGAGCACTGAGCCGCCCCATGGGCTCGCTTTTCCGATAAAATCGAAATAGGCTGTTTGCGACGATGGACGATGGACGATCTATCTATGATGGACGTCGTCACGCGTCACGCGTCACGTTGTCACGTTGTCACGTTGTCACGAATAATCTGACTGCCCCGGAATATATGCAACATGAATCGCCAGGGCTATAGAAAAAATTCCCAAACCACTTTGAAACGAGTATACTTGTAGCCGCAGGGGCGGCGCAAGCGCCCTGCCGCAGCTTTTTT
>CAYNYN010000222.1:0-2814 GCA_964401445.1 uncultured Saprospiraceae bacterium
GTCTCTCTGTCTCTCCGTCACTCACGCCTTCGCCCACGCCACACGGGAAATACGATAACTTTGCGCGGCCGTCGCTGTTTTGCTGATGCGACGACCAAAGCATGGGCGCGGGTCGTCCTGCGCCTTTCGAACTGAAACGAGACACATGAGCTATTCATCCAAGCTGATCGAACAGGCCGTGGAGGCCCTGGCCACGCTGCCGGGCATTGGTCGGAAGACGGCGCTGCGTCTGGCCCTGCACCTGGTCAAACAGCCGCCGGAAAAGACGGAAGCGTTTGCGCAAGCGCTATTGCAGATGCGCCGCGAGATCCGCGAGTGCAGCGTATGTCACAACATCTCCGACACCGAGGTGTGCAGCATCTGTGCCGATGCCCGTCGCGACCGCACCATCATCTGCGTGGTGGAAGGCATCCGCGACGTGATGGCCATCGAAGAGACGGGGCAGTACCGCGGGCTCTACCACGTGCTGGGTGGCCTCATCTCGCCCATCGAGGGTGTGGGCCCGTCCGATCTGCAGATAGAGAGCCTGCTGCAGCGCGTGGGCGAAGGCGAGGTGAAGGAGGTGCTGCTGGCCCTGAGCCCCACCATCGAGGGCGACACGACGCAACACTACATCGCGCGCCAGCTGGCGGGCAGCGAGGTGCGACTGACCACCATTGCCCGCGGCGTGTCGTTCGGCGGCGAACTCGAGTATGCCGATGAGCTGACGCTGGGGCGCAGCATCATCGGCCGCCTGCCCCTGCAGTCGCAGTTTGGCGAGGGAGAGTAGCGCGGCAGCGCTGAAGTCCCGCGCAACGCTTATTTCAGACAAAGGGACGCGATCGTCCATCGTCCAAAGTGCATCGTCCGGTCCATGAAGCTGTCCGTCATCATCGTCAACTACAACGTCCGCCATTTCCTGGAGCAGGCGCTGCGCTCGGTGCGCAAGGCTTCGGAAGGGCTCGAGGTGGAGGTGTTCGTGGTGGACAACAACTCGGTGGACGGCTCCGTGGCCATGGTGCGCGCGCAGTTTCCGGAGGTGCACCTCATCGCCAACGACCACAATCCGGGTTTTGCGAAAGCGAACAACCAGGCCATCCGGCTGGCGCGGGGCGAGTACGTGCTGCTGCTCAACCCCGACACCGTCGTCAAGGAAGACACCTTTCGCAAGTGCATCGAGTTCATGGATGCGCATCCCGAGGCGGGGGCCCTGGGCGTGCGCATGATCGACGGGGCGGGCAAGTTTCTGCCCGAGTCGAAGCGCGGCTTCCCGTCGCCCTGGGTGGCCTTCTGCAAGACGTTCGGGCTGGCGCGCCTGTTCCCGCGCTCGCGCCTGTTCAACCACTACCATCTGGGCTACCTCGACGAGCACGAGGTGCACGAGGTGGAGGTGCTGGCCGGGGCGTTCATGTTTTTGCGCAAGCGGGTGCTGGACGAGATCGGCCTGCTCGACGAAGATTTCTTCATGTACGGCGAGGATATCGACCTGTCGTGGCGCATCGTCCAGGCCGGCTACAAAAACTACTACTTCCCGCATACCACCATCATCCACTACAAGGGCGAGAGCACGAAGAAGGGCAGCCTCAACTACGTGCGGGCCTTCTACCAGGCCATGATCATCTTTGCGCGCAAGCATTTCGAAGGGCGCAAGGCCCGCCTGTTCGTGTGGATGCTGCAGGGCGCCATCTACTTCCGCGCCCTGCTGACGTTGCTGGCCAACTTTTTCCGCAGGGCCTGGCTGCCGCTGGCCGATGCGGCGCTGATGGCGGGCGGCATGGTGGTGCTCAAGAACTACTGGGCCACCCACTATTTCCACAACCCCGACTATTACCCGCCCTCGTTCCTGTGGTTCAACATTCCCCTGTACACCGTGGTGTGGCTGGGCAGCCTCTGGTTCACGGGCGCCTACGACGAGCCGTTTCGCTTGCGGCGCCTGGTGCGCGGCATGATCACGGGCACGGTGGTGCTGGCGGCCATCTATGGCTTTTTGCCGCTGCAGTACCGGCCCTCGCGGGCCCTCATCGTGCTGGGAGCCATGTGGTCGGTGCTGAGCATGTCGGCGCTGCGCACGCTGGTGCACCTGTTGCGCACGGGCAATCTGAACGTAGGCTACGAACGCGACAAGAACGTCGTGATCGTGGGCCACAAGGAGGAGAGTGCGCGGGTGCAGCAGTTGCTCAGCCGCGCCGGCGTCCAGGCCAACATCATCGGCACGGTGGCCCCCGACGGCCTCGACGAGGCCAGCCGCACCGATTACCTGAGCAGCCTCGACAAGCTCGACGAGGTGGTCCACATCTTCCGGGTGGACGAGCTCATCTTCTGTGCGCGCGACGTGCCTTCCGGCAAAATCATGGAATGGATGACGCGGCTGGGGCCCGGCGTGCTGTACAAGATCGTGCCCGAAGACAGCCTCTCGATCATCGGCAGTCACTCGCGCGACCATGCCGGCGAGCTGTACACCATCGAGATCAGCTACCGCATCGCCCATCCGACGGCCCGCCGCGCCAAACGCCTCTTCGACCTGGGGCTGGCCGTGTTCCTGCTACTGACCTTCCCCCTCCAGGCGCTGATCGTGAAGGATGGCGCCGGTCTGTGGCACAACATCTGGCTGGTGGTGCGGGGGCGCCGCTCGTGGGTGGGCTACGCCGCCACGGGCCAGCCGGTAACCAGCCTGCCCCCCCTGCGCGAGGGCGTGCTCAGCCCGCTCGATGCCCTGCGCATCCCGGCACCCGACGAGCTCACGGTGCAACGCCTCAACCTGCTGTATGCAAAAGACTACCACCTGGCCGATGACATCGACATCGTGTGGAAAGGGTATCGGTGGCTGGGACGGTC
>CAYNYN010000222.1:2914-6564 GCA_964401445.1 uncultured Saprospiraceae bacterium
GCGTGGCGTCGTGGCGCGAGACATGAAAAAGCGCGTGACTTTGCGGGCAGGTCGTGCCGCGCACAGCCACGCGCTCGGGGGGAGGGGACAAGTTTCAGGACGGGTGTGGCCCGTCAATTCCCGCCTTTCTTTTTGTTGCCGAAGGGATTCCACTTCTCCAGTTTGCCCTTGATCTCCTCGACCTCCTTTTTGGCGCCTTCGCCCACCACTTCCTCCACCTTCTTGCCGACCTCTTCGCCCACTTTTTTCTTTGCTTCGCCGGCAATTTCTTCGGCTTTCTTTTCTACCTGTGTCTTGACCGAGTCCACCACCTTGGTGGCTTCCTCCCGGGCCTGCTGCACGAGGGTGTCCTTGCGCGCTTCGGCTTCGCTTACCAGCTCGGCTTTCTTTTCTTCGATGGCTTCTTCTGCCTTTTCGCGTGCCTGCGCTTTTGCGGAAGCGACCACCGTCTTGCCTTCGAAGCCCAGCAGCTTGACGCTCACCTTGGGCTGCTTGATGGTGCCGCTGAGGCCGATGCGCAGTTTGACGACCTCGCCCTGCTCGAAGGGCAGGCCCAGGGCCGAAGCCTGCTGTTGCAGCCAGTCCACGCCGGCCGCTGCCTGGGCGCCGACGGGGTTGGCTTCGAAGCGGGTGCGCGGGATGCGGGCGATGATCTCGTAGTCCATGGCCCCGTCGAGGCGGTGCTTGCCCTTGACGTCCATCTGGATGTCTTCCCAGGTGTAGCTGATGGGCTTGACTTCGACCGTGCCGTCCTGCACCTCGAACCAGGCCTCCACCTCATCGAGCGGCACCTGCCGGAAGAAGGGCACGTTGAGCTGCTGGCTCACCTGCTCGAGGGGCGGATAGCCCTTCAGCATGGCATCGACCGCTTCGAGGAAGCCCTCGGCGTCGAGCGTGCTGAGCACGGGAAACATGTCGGGGCCCAGCAGGCCTTCGAGGATGACCGAGCTGTTGAACTTGCCCTCGATGAACCGGGCGATGGGGGCCAGCGCCCGGAAGGTGGCCACCTTGCGGAAGGCTTCCTGGAACAGCAGGTTTTTCAGGTCGTACTTGATGGCAAAAGCGGGCTGCTTCGGATCGGCCGTGCTGTATTTGCCCGACAGGCCCATCTGGCCACCCAGCGCGTTGGCGGTGAAATCCTCGAAGAGCAGCTCGCCGCCGGCCATGGCCAGCTTGCCCGACACGTTGTTGAGCGGGATGCCGCTGTACACCAGCTGCCCGAAGCGCGTCAGGATGTCGAACTCGAACTCCCTGGGCACCTCGTACACGCCGCTCTCCGCGGTGGCCGTCGTGGCCGCCGCCGTTTCTTCTTCCGAGCCCATCAGCTCGTCGGCGTCGAGCAGGTTCGATTCGAGCACCAGCTCGCCCTTGACGGGCTCGTTCAGATAGACGTACTCGAGGTAGTTGCGGATGACGCCATGCCCCGACAGGTCGCTGCGCCCGATGCGCGTGGCAAAGCGCTCGATGGCGATTTCTTTCTCCGTGATGCGGCCCGCGCCGGTGAGGCTGGTCAGCAGCCAGGGGTCGTACTTGAACTGCCCGATCTTGCCCGAGAAAGTGATGTCGTAGCGGAAGTCGGGCACGGCAGCGGCCGAAGAGGTTGCTTCGGTCGCGCCCTCCGTTTCGGGTAACAGGTCGGCGTAGTCCATGAACTTGCCCGAGAGGTCGAGGTGGCCCCGCAGCGGCTCGTTGTAGTTGACGAAGTTCATGAGGTTGGTCAGGGTGCCGCTTGCCGCAAAATCCGACATGCCGAGGCGACCACTGGCGCTGCGGATGTCGAGGCGCTGGGGTGCGATGGTGCCGCGTGCCTGCAGGTCGGTGAGCACATAGGCGTCGTAGCGCAGGCGGTTGAAGCGCACGTCATAGTCGAACGCCCAGTTTTCGGCCGTGGGCGAGGCTTCGGTAGCGGTTGCAGGGGTGGCGGCCGGCGTGGCTTCCGTCGCCGCGTCGCTGAGCCACTCGTCCACGTCGAAGTTTTCGGACTGGAGCACCACCGTGCCCGTCATCTTGCGCCCTTCGGCAAACCAGCCGAGGAGGTTGCGCAGGGTGGCGCTGCCGCGCAGGTCGCTGCGGCCCAGCTGGCTTTCGAAGTTTTTGATTTGCAAAACGTTGGGCTGCAGGCTGCCCTCCATCGTCTTTATCTCCACCTCGGGCATGTCGGCCGTAGCCCATTCGAACTGTTGCAGGCGGAAGGTGCCCCGCATGTCCACCTTGTCGAGGCGGTTCTGTTCGATCTGCGAGAGGCGGGCGCGCGCCACCAGGTCGGCGGCAAAGCGGCCTGCGAGCGTCTCCACGCCATCCATGGGGAAGGCGCGCGCCCACTCGGCCAGGTCGAGATTGGCCTGGAGGGCGGCGTCGAGGTCGGGGTCGCTCAGGGGGGTGCGCAACGCGAATTTGCCCGAAAGGGCGCTCTTTCCAACCTTCAAGGCCAGGTCGCGCACGTCGATGGTCAGCAGGTCGGGCGCCCCGCCCGGATGGGCGATGTGTGCCTCGGTGCGCACCCCTTCGATGGCCAGCGGCATGCCCGGGTAGCGGATGCTGCCATCGCGCGCCTCCAGCCGGACGTCGAGCGCGGGCCAGGTGTCGGCGGCGCTGTCGAAGGTGCCTTTTGCGGAAGCGGAAAAATTGAAGGTGCCGCCGGCCTGCACGCGCTCATAGCCTTCGATGAAGGCGCCCGGCACCAGCGAGAACAGGGCCGCGAACGAGTTGTCGGGTGCGCGCAGCGCCACATCCATGTCGATGCGGTCGTCGGGCATGGCCACCCAGCCCTCGCCTTCGAGGCTCAGGGCATTGACTTGCAGCTTGTTGTCTTTCAGCTCGAAGCGCATCCGATCCAGATCGACGCCCAGGGTGGCGTCGAGCGCGAGGCGGGCCTGGTCGAGCCAGGCGATGCCCCCCGACACCACGCTGAGCGTGTCGATGGTGGTCTGCGTGCTCAGGTCGAAGACCGACTCGGTGAAGCGGCCGCTGCCGCGGTGGTTCAGGCCGGCCATGTCGAGCCGCAGATCCGACTGGTGGTCTTCGTACACGAGGCGGCCGTCGTCGATGCCGTAGCCGCGCAGCTCGATGACGAAAGGTGCCGCGGCGGCCGTGTCGGCCGGGGCTGCGGTGTCGGGCCGCATGATGTCGTAGTTGGCCTGTCCGTCAGACAGCACGATGACGTGCAGGTCGGGCCGCTCGAGGGCTACCCCCTCGATGGAGAGGGGCCGGTCGCTGTCGAGCACCGACAGCAGGTCGAGGCGCAGGCGGATGGCGTCGATGCGGGCCAGCGGGATGCCTTCGAAGGTGCCCTTGCCCGTGATGCTCAGATCGCGGATGGTGAGGCTCAGGTCGGGGAAATGGCGCAGCAGCGAGAGGCTGGCATCGGAAAAATCGACCGTGGCGTCGAGCTGGGCATTGGCCGTGCGCTTCAGCTCGGCGATGATCTCGTCTTTGAAAAACCAGGGGATGGCCACCAGCAGGCCGACGAACAGCACGACGAAGACGCCGAGGCCTTTCAGGATGGTCTTGGGTTGGATGCGCATCGTTTTCGGGATTATGGGGTTATGGGATTCGGACTCAAAGATGGTGATTCTGGCGTTCAGCTAATAGAACAGCTCAACGACGAAAAGGTCACTTTTCTTGGAAGGAAGCGATGGTTGAGACTCGCT
>CAYNYN010000223.1:0-6539 GCA_964401445.1 uncultured Saprospiraceae bacterium
CGGCGTATCAACACCGAGCGGCAGCGAGTCTCAACCATCGAATCCTCGATTCCTCCTCATTCCCCTGCTTCCTTTGCCGCAAAGGCAGGGCCGATCACCTCGAGCATGGCCGCATGGATGGCCGGAGAGGCAGCCAGTATCTGGCGGCCGTGCAGGGCCCCGTCGCCCCCACTGAAGTCGGTCACCACGCCGCCGGCCGCGCGCACCAGCACGATGCCGGCCGCCACGTCCCAGGGATTGAGGCTGTACTCGAAGAAGCCGTCGTAGCGACCGCAGGCCGTCCACGCCAGATCGACGGCCGCGGCCCCCCACCGACGCAGGCCGCGCGTGTGGTGCATGAAGTGGCGAAACACCCCGAGGTAGTGCTCCATGAACGTATAGTCGTGATACGGGAAGCCGGTGGCCAGCAGCGCATCGGCCAGGCGTGCGTTGGCACGCACGCGTATGGGCCGCCCGTTGCACCAGGCGCCCCCACCCTGCCAGGCCACGAACAGCTCGTCGTGCGGCGGATCGTAGATGATGCCCGCCACGAGCTGGTCTGCCACCTGCAGCGCCACGCTGATGGCAAAGCAGGGCAGCCCGTGCAGGTAGTTGGTGGTGCCGTCGAGCGGGTCGATGATCCAGCGCACGTCGCAGGCGCGCTGATCGACGGTCTCCTCCTCGGTCAGGAAGCCACAGCCCGGCCAGAGGCGCCGCAGGTGTTCGGCCAGGCGGCGCTCCGACTCGCGGTCCACGTAGCTGACCAGGCTGTTGTGATCTTTGAGCTCCACGTCGGTGGCGCGCACCTTGTGCTGCTCGGCCAGCTGCCACTGGCCGATGGCGCGAATCCCATCTGCTGCCTTTCGGCAAATGACGTCCAGCTGCATCATCCGTCGCATTTCTGGTAAATGGCCGGCAGGTTGCGGCCCAGCCCGTCGTAGTCGAGGCCATAGCCGATGACGAAGGCGTTCGGGATCTCGAAGCCCAGATAATCGATGGGCACCTCTACCTGCAGGGCCTCGGGCTTGAGCAGCAACACGGCCAGGGCCAGCGAGGCCGGCTCCATGCGCTGCACCTCCTGCAGCAGCCACTGCATGGTGAAGCCCGAGTCCACGATGTCTTCGGCGATGAGCACGTGGCGGCCGCGCAGGCTTTCATCCAGGCCCAGCAGCTGGCGCACCTTGCCCGTGCTGGATTGACCGGCATACGAGGCCACCTTCACGAACGACACCTCGCACTCGATGGGGCAGGCACGCATCAGGTCGGCCGTGAAGATGAACGAGCCATTGAGCACCGACAGCACGACCGGCCGCTTGTCGGCATAGTCGGCAGCGATCTGGCGGCCCATTTCCCGGACGCGGGCGCGGATCTGCTCCTCACTCAGCATCTGTTCGAAAACCAGGTCGTGGGCCCGTACGCGGGCAGGCGGGTTTGACATCATGCGGGTCTTTTTTGGCGAAAGCCGGCACAAGCAACTTTCGGGGCCAATACTCGATCAGGCTGCAAAACAACCAAAATCCACGCTCATGGCCACGCCTTTCGGCAAATAATGCCCGCCGCGAGGCGCTGGAAAGGCATTTCACCGGGCGCAGCGGCAAAGCCGGTCGGCCCAACCCTCACCGGCCCGGTTCGGGCGCTTCCGGCAGGCCATACTTGTCGAGCAGGTACACCAGCGCCGTCATGGCGGCTGCACCCAGTTCCAGCTCGCGCCGATTGACGGCTTCGATGTGGTCGATGGCCGTGTGGTGATAGTCGAAATAGCGTTGCGAGTCGGGCTTGAGGCCAAACAGCAAGCCGCCCTGCTTGCGCAACCCCCGGATATCGGCCCCACTGCCGCCCTTCTCGAGCGTCAGGCCGTAGGGCTCGAGCAGCGGCAGCCACTCGGTGGCGGCCCGAAACTTGGTGTTGAACACCTCGGGCAAGGCATCGGCCGTGAAGCCGCGCGGCGTGAAGCCGCCACGGTCCGACTCGATGGCGGCCATGTGGTACTCGCCCAGCGAGTCGGAAGCGGCCCAGTAGGCGCGACCGCCCGCCAGACCGTTCTCTTCGTTCATGAACAGCACGCAGCGGATCGTCCTCTTGGGCCGGTAATTCAGCTTGCGCAAAAGCTCGATGACGGCCATCGAATGGACGCAGCCGGCACCGTCGTCGTGTGCGCCGCCGCCCACGTCCCACGAGTCGAGGTGACCGCCCACCAGAATGATCTCGTCGGGAAACTCACTGCCGCGGATTTCGCCGATGACGTTCCAGGTCTGCACCGGCGGCAAGATGCGCGCCTCGGAATGCAGGTAGAGCGTGACGGGGCCTTTGCGCAGCAGGTCGTGCAGCAGCTCGGCGTCGCGTGTGCTGATGGCCAGGGCCGGTATCTGTGGCACGCCCGGCTCATAGCGCAGCGAGCCGGTGTGGGGCACGTCGTCGAGGCGGGTGGTCATGGAACGCACCACCACGCCACGGGCCCCATAGCGCGCAGCCCGCGAGGCACCCAGCACCCTTTGGTCCACTGCTTCGCCGTAGGCGTTGAAGGTGTTGAGATGGCGCGGGTTCATCGGGCGGTTGTAGAACACGATTTTGCCGCGCACGGCCTCGCCAAGGCTGTCCACCTCGTCGAGGCTGAACACCTCGACCACCTCGGCCAGCACCCCCTCGGGACCAGTGCCCACCGCATTGCCGAGCGAGAGGGCATCCAGGTCGAAAGACCCGAGGGCCGATTGGGCCACGCGCACCTCGTCGCGATGCCCGCGCACCCAGCGCGGCGCCATGCAGGGCTGCAGCCACACCGTGTCGAAGCCGAGCGTGTCCATGACCTGGCGCGTCCATGCCACGGCCGCTGCCGCCTGGGGCGAGCCGGCCAGCCGGCCGCCGATGTCTTCCGACAGGTGCCACAGCCAATCCCACGCATGGCAATTGGTCAGCGCCTCGTCGTAAATGCGGCGAATGAAAAAGGCGTCGGCTTCCTCAGCCGCGGATTCCTGCTGTGCCCGGACCGGGGCCACGCACAGCCACATGCAGAGCCCTGCCAATGCCAGTCGAAACAAGTGTTGCTTGCTCATGATCCCAAATTGTTCCACCCGCAACGAACGGGTATTCGTGTACACTTTACACCATTTGATTTTTCCGGCCGATTCGGCCCTTTCCAAAACGGGCGGGTCAATATGCGGAATACCGGCAAAAAGCCGAAAAAAAATTTTTTGCGCGAAAAAGTTGGAATTTTGAAAAAGACACCTGTAACTTAGCGGCATCAAACTTAATGTAAGATTTACAACATCCTTAGTTTGACTTTCAAACTTTCATTTGGATAAAGAGTAATTTGGTTTTATTTGGTTAGGGCTGAGGTAGTGCTTCACAGCGCTGCCTCTTTTTTTTCTCCTTGTCCGTTGTTGCTCAGGGGTTTGCGAAAACGGTTGAGGGTTGAGCGTGACAACGTGACGCGTGACGACGTAAATTCTCATCGTCCACCGTCCATCGTCGCAAGCGCAACAAGCTGCAAATCGCAGTGAGGACGTAGTTTTTTTCTACCACAGAGTTGCACAGAGTACCCCCGAGTTTCGCGAAATGGGCTGAATCGGCACAAACGCCCCCGCTCTCCGCCACTCCGTCTCTCCGTCACTCCGTCTACTAATGGCGTGCTCCTCGCGTGCAATGTGTCTTTTTCCGATTGGCTGCGTATCAAGGAAGATTCGACGCGCGAACGCCGGGACCCGGGCCATTGGCCGTGTGTGCGAATAGCCTATCTTTAAGCCTTCATTTTTACAGCAACACCAATCCTGAGCGGCTTTGGGGGAGGGACTGAACAAACTGAAAGACCACGAGCTGATTGCGCGCTTTTTGCGTTCGCAGGACACGGCCCTGTTTCACGTGCTGTACAGGCGCTACGCCAACAAGGTGTACGCCAAGTGCATCTCGATGCTGAAGGACGAGGGGCTGGCCCAGGATGCCGTGCAGGAAATTTTCACCAAGCTTTTTCTCAACCTTCACAAGTTCAACGGCCAGGCACGTTTCAGCACGTGGCTGTATGCCATCACCTACAACTACTGCATTGACCGCATCCGGCGCAGGAACAAGGAGATGGCGCTGTTCAGCGACGAGATGGAAGGCGCCCAGAACGAAACCGTTGGCCAAAACGACGACGTGCCCGACAAGGTGCTGCTCGAGATGGAGCTGGACCGCCTCGAACGCGTGCTGGATGCCATCCCCCCCGGCGACAAGGCGGTGTTGCTGATGAAGTATCAGGACGGGATGCAGATCAAGGAGATAGCCGAAGCCCTCGACAAAACGGAAAGTGCCATCAAAATGAAAATCAAACGGGCCAAAGCCAAAGCACGGCTGGCCTATGAACGCCTCTTTGGCGACCCATTGCGTTAGACACAAACACGGCAGTCATGTCCGAAAACAGCTTCAAAAAGCTGGCAGAAAAGCAGGAACAGCGCTACCAGCCGCCACCCGAGCTGGAGCGCAGGGTGATGGCCCAGGTACATTTGCTGCAGACCATGGGCAAGGCTGCCGAATTGTACCTGCCCAACCTCATCCAGATGTTCCTGCAAATGCTGGGCAGCACGGCCGAGCAGCTGGAACAGATGCATTTTCCGGCCGCGGACCCACACCCCGCGCCGGAAGAGGAGGGGCAGGAATGATCGAGCTTACAGAACCTTCGCCGCATAAAGCACCCAATCATGCAAATCGTTGACATCCTGATGCAAGTCGTCGCCCGCTTCGCTGCCGCCATACCCAACGTCGTGGGGGCGATCATCGTGGCTCTGGTGGGCTGGATCATCTCGCGCCTCGTGGGCAAGACGCTTTGGAAAATTCTGGAAAAAACGGGCGCCAACAACCTGGCCAACAGCCTCAACGAATCGGACTTCGTCAAAAGGGCAAAGATTCGCATCGTGCCCAGCAAGCTCATCGCCGACCTCGTCTACTACGTGCTGCTGCTGGTGTTCCTCATGGCTGCCACCGACGTGCTGGGCATGCCCGTGGTATCGCAGATGGTCGCCGACCTCATCGCCTACATTCCCAACTTCGTGGCGGCCGTGCTGCTGTTCATCCTGGGCATCGTGCTGTCCGAAGGTGTCAAGAAGCTGACGCTGGCCGCCTGCCATTCGCTGGGCATCCCCTCGGCAGCCATCATCGCCAACTTTGCCTTCTACCTCGTGTTTCTGACGCTGACCATCAGCGCGCTGGCCCAGGCCCGCATCGAAACGGAACTCATCACGGCCAACCTGACCGTCATCCTGGGCGGCATCGTGGTCGCTTTCGCCATCGGCTACGGCCTGGCCTCGCGCGACACCATGGCCAACTTCCTCGCTTCGTTCTACAGTCGCTCCAAGGTGCACGTGGGCGACGTGATCACGGTGGACGGCGCACGCGGCAAGGTCATCGGCATGGACAGCACCTCGCTCACCCTCGAGAGCGACGACGGCCGGCTCATCGTCGTGCCGCTGCGCAAACTCACGACCGAAAAGGTGGAAATCCACGAGCGCGCCTCCGCCGAAGAGTGATTCGGCACGATTGGTGCATTCGGCCACGCGTGTTCCCGCAGCGCATTTTGGGCGAAAGCCCGAGCCGGAATCACCCATTCATTCACCCTCAAAACCAACCCTCCCCATGAAGTGGAAGCTTTTCCTGATGGTGCCTTGCCTGCTATTGCTGTGGCACACCGAAAACTACGCTCAGGCCGACGATGCACGCCTCAAGGAGCTGCGCAAGCTGGCCGAGATGAACGCCGAAGAGACGCCCAACGGCTGGAAGAAAGGCGGCGGGCTGGGCTTCGACCTGGCGCAACTGGCCATCATCAACCCGCGCGTGGGCGGCGGCAGCAACCGCCTGGGCTTCGGCGGCCTGGGCAACTTCTTCGCCAACTACAAGAAAGACCGCTTCACCTGGGACAACAGCGGCTCGTTCCAGGTGTCGGTACAGCGCATCGGCAGCAAGGAGCAGCCTTTCCAGAAAAACCTCGACCTGCTGCGCCTGGGCTCGCGCGTGGGCTACCGCACCGGCAACGAAAAGATCTTCGCTGCCGCAGAGGCCACCTTCGAATCGCTGTTGTTCAAAACCTATGAGGGCAACATCCTCAGGAGCGACTCGCTGCCCGTCATCGCCCGCTTTGGCTCGCCCATGCGCGTGGCCCTGTCGACGGGTATCAACTACAAGCCCGACGAGCACTGGGCCATCTACGTGGCGCCGGCCACCATGCGTCTCATCTACGTGGCCGACGACGCCATCGCCGCCCTCAACGTGCACGGCAACGAGCCGGGCAAGAACAGCTTCCTGCAGTTCGGCGCCAACATGAACGCCGTGTACCAGAACAAGTACTTCGAAGACAAGATGAGCGTGAAGACCTCGCTCGACCTGTTTTCCAACTACCTGAAGGATCCGCAGCGCATCGACGTGCTGTGGCAAACCGACATCGGCTGGGAGCTGGTGAAAAACATCTCGCTCAACCTGCACACCGAGCTGTTCTACGACTACGACGTGCGCGTGCAATACGACGCCAACAAGAACGGCATCTACGAAGAAGGCGAGCTGGCGCGCAAGCCCAGCTTCACCGAAGCCCTGCTGATCAA
>CAYNYN010000224.1:0-6538 GCA_964401445.1 uncultured Saprospiraceae bacterium
GAGGAAATGGAATAAAATTCGGCAAGGGTCGGATTTGGCAGATTTCAATCTGAATATTTTTTGTTTTTCGCGGGATTGTTTTTTTTTGCTGCAGCAGTGAATCGATTTCATCTCGAGACAATTCGTGGCACCGGTAGAAAGGCAGGTGGTGCCGACGGATGGGGTGCGATTTGACGGCCTTTCGCTTTCCGGGCTTATTGGTTTTGCATGATTTCAGGTGCGTGTGGCAAGGAGCATGGCTGCTTGCAGGGGCGTGGTGTGTGCCTGCTGATGGTATGCCCTTCGATCCAGCCGATATGCCCCTTTCATTAATGGTTGAGGGTTTGAGTTTAAAGTTTAAAGTTTAGTGTTTAAGGTTGATTAGTAGCTATTTGTGCCTGTGTTCCATCGTCCATCGTCCATCGTCCCTTGATTATCGTCCATTGGCTGAATTTTTTCATCTGACTCAACGATAAATCAAAGACCTATGCAAACCAGAACCCTTTTCCTGGTGGGTGCGCTGTGGTGGGGCGTGGTGTCCCTGGGGGCGCAACCCGCACTGAACGACTACACCCCCTTGCAATGCGCCGGCACCATACCGGCCACCTTCCTCACCTCGGCCAGCGAGAAGGCGCAGACGGCCATTGCCGAAGAGACCGGCGGCGCCGTGGACGAAGCGGGCAAGGGAAAGAGCGGTGTCGAAGGTTTTCTCATCGAGTCGCGCTTCCTGACGCAGGAGCTGCTGCACAGTGGCCTGGTGCTCTTCGGCGATCCGGTCAGTGAGTACATCGAGAGCGTGGCCCGGAAAGTGCTGGCCGACGAGCCCGAGCTGGCGCGCAAGATGCAGTTCTACGCCCTGCGCGTGCCCTGGGTCAACGCCATGGCTACCGACGAGGGCGTGGTGTTCGTCACCATGGGGCTCATGGCCCGCGTCGAGAACGAGGCCCAGCTCGCCTTCATCCTGGCCCACGAGATCGCCCACTACAAAAAGCGGCACATACTCAACATTGTCAAAGAAGTCGAGAGCATCAAGGAGGAGCGCGACATGCGCGGCTTCAGCCGGCGCGCCCGCCTGTCGGGCATGGACCTGATCAAGACGCTCTACCATCAGGAGGCCGAGACCGAAGCCGACACGCTGGGCTTCGTGATGTTTGCCCGCTCGGGCTACGACCTCGATGCCGCGGTAGCCACCTTCGACATGCTCCAGACGAGCCTGCAGCCATGGCGGCAGGAGACCTTCAAGCCGGCCGTGTTCGAAGACCCCACCTTCCGCTTTCCGTCGTGGTACGTGGCCAAGGCCGGCGAGCTGGAGCTCGACATTCCCCGGAAGGTGAGCATCATGGACGTGTTCGAGGAGATGGCACGGCCCAAAATCATCACTCACCCCGATGCCGACAAGCGCAAGGCAGCCCTGCAGCGCATGCGGCAGCGCCTGGCCGATCGCGATGGCGACCAGCTGTGGCAGGTGTCGGAGGAACGGTTTGGCGAGGTGCAGCGCATGGCGCGCTTCGAGTTGCCGCGCTACTACCTGCGCGACGAGGATTTCTACGATGCCATTTACCATGCCTGGCTGTTGCTCGAGGAGCATCCCGACAACCTGTACCTGAAAAAGACGCTCGCCCAGGCCCTGTACACGCTGGCCAAGTATCGCAATGCGGGCCTGGAGTACGTTTATCCGCCGGCCATCGAGTCGCCCGTGAACGGCCTGGCCAACTTTTTCGAGCACATGGAGCCGCAGGACTTCATGCTCTTCGTCGTGCGGCACCTGTGGAAGCTGAAGCGCAAGCTGCCCGATGACGAGCTGATCGACCAGATGGCACGCGATGCGCTGGTGGAGCTGGCGCTACACTACGACGAGTTCTCGCCCGACCAGACGGCCCAGCCTTCCGAGCTGCCCAAGCTGCTGCAGCAGTGGCGCGAACTGGAAGGACCGCCGGGCACGGTGCCGCGCTACAGCTCGCTGTACAAGGAGTCGCTCGCGAAAAAACAGGTGACGGAGCTCTATCCGCGCGTGGTGCTGGCCGCCGTCAAGGACGAGGCTTTCGATGCGGCCTGGAAGGAAGCCACCGAACGTGCTGCCGAGCTGCGCCGCAAGGCCCGCTATATGTCTTCGGTGCGCGGCCGGCGCGAGATGATTGCCCAGTGGGAGAAGAAGCGCCGCAAGGGCGTCATGCTCGGCATCGACAAGGTGCTGGTCGTGTCGCCATCGTACTACTGGGTGCGCATGCGCTGGGTGGACGGCATCCCCGTTTTCGAGCAAGACTACATCGCCTCGGAGCAGAAACGCAAGTGGATGCTCGAGCAGGTGGATCGTTTCTCGAAAGAGCTGGGCCTGGAAGCCGTCGTGCTCGATCCCACCTTGCTGACCCCCGAAAAGGTAGACCTGTTCAACGACCTGGTCACCCTCAACGAATGGATGGCGCAGCAGTCCAATTTCCTTTACCTCACCATCACGCCCGCCTACAATCAGGAAGAAGTGATGGACATCGCCGAAAAGTATGGGGTGAGCGACCTGCTCCACATGGAGTTCGCGCGCATCGACGAGCTCAAGCTCTGGCTGCTGGGTGCCTACCTGTTCGAGCTCGAAACGGGCGTGCCCTTCGACCTGAGCAACTACATGAACCTCAAGCTGAGCGAACCCGTCGAGATGCAGATTCTCTACGACCTGATCTGTCAACTCTCGTTCGAGCCACCCAAATAGGGAAGGATTTGAGGAATGAGAGATTCGAGTCGCTTGCGATAATGATTGATTGTGAAGAGGTTGCGGTGTAACGACGTAACGACCCCGACTCTGTCGGGGCAGGCAGTGACGACGTTAATTTCCATCGTCCATCGTCCATCGTCAATTGTCCATCGTCCATCGACTTTTTCAGTAGCCTCATTTTTCAAAAAACAAAAACCATGAAATCGAAAATATGGCTGATCCTCGCCTGCATGCTCGTCTGGGCCGGGGCCCGGGCGCAGGGCGGGGTCATTTCCGGTTATCTGGGCAAGAAAAACTTCATCGAAGGGGGCATCTACGTGGCTCCCGTGACCAAGGTGTCCGAAGACGGCTCGCTGCTGCACCGCGTGGGAGGCCAGCTTCAGGTGGGGCGTGCCGTGGCGCGCCATGCGTCGGCGCGGCTGGGCCTGTCGGTGGGCAGTGCCAGCAAGGACGTGCTGCTGGCACCCGGCGACTGGTATCCCGAATGGGCCATGGCGCAGGTGGGCCTGGCAGGCGCCAGCCTCGGTCTCGAGTTTCACGGCGACCAGCTGGCACCCATAGGCAAGTACCTGTCGGGCGAGCTGGCCATGATCAAGCCCAGCCTGACGCTCGATCATTTTCTCACCGAGCTGGAAGATGGTGAGGAGACACCTTATCGGGAAGAGTTCGACCAGGCTTTTGCCAACCAGCCCGGCGCCAACATGGTGTTCCGCGTGCGGGTAGGGCAGCGCACCATCCTCAGCAAGTACTACTGCTGGAATTTCGGGCTGGCGGCCAGCTACGTGCTCAACCCCGGCAAGACCGAGCGCTCACATCCGCGCCTGCCCAACTTCAACACGCCGCAGTACGACCTCAACGCGATGATGCGGCAGTATTTCGCCGTGCAGGCCTACGTCATGATCGGGCTGGTGTGGTAGGCCTCACAGCTTGCCGGCCAGATACTTGCCCGTCCACGACTGTTCGACTTCGACGAGTCCCTCGGGCGGCCCCTGGTACAGCAGGTGGCCGCCCTTCTTGCCGCCCTCGGGGCCCAGGTCGATCACCCAGTCGGCGCACTTGATGACGTCGAGGTTGTGCTCGACCACCACCACGCTGTGGCCTTTCTCTACCAGGGCGTTGAGGGCGTCGAGCAGCTGGCGCACGTCGTGGAAGTGCAGGCCCGTCGTCGGCTCGTCGAAGATGAAGAGGATGTGGTCGGAGGTGTTGTCCTGGCCCAGGTAGTAGGCCAGCTTGACGCGTTGCGCCTCGCCACCCGACAGCGTGCTCGACGACTGGCCGAGGCGCACGTAGCCCAGGCCCACGTCGTACAGCGGCTGCAGCTTCTGCACGATGCTCTTGTGGTCGGCGAAAAACTCGAGCGCCTCCTCGACGGTCATCTCGAGGATGTCGTAGATGTTCTTGCCGCGGTATTCGACCTCGAGCACGTCCTTGCGGAAGCGCTTGCCGCCGCATTCCTCGCACACCAGGCGCACGTCGGCCAGAAACTGCATCTCGACCACCTGCTCGCCTTCGCCCTTGCAGGCCTCGCAGCGTCCCCCTTCCACGTTGAACGAGAAGTATTTGGGCGTGAAGCCCCGGATGCGCGAGAGCTGCTGCTCGGCCATCAGGCTGCGGATGGCGTCCCAGGCCTTGACGTAGGTGACGGGGTTGGAGCGGCTCGAGCGGCCGATGGGCTTCTGGCTGATGTATTCCACGCCCGTGAGGCGGTCCAGGTCGCCCTCGAGGGCGCGATGGGCGCCCGGCGCCTGCGGCGTGGGCAGGCCCAGGTGCTGGCACAGCGCCGGGTGAAGGATGTGGCGCACCAGCGTGGACTTGCCCGAGCCCGACACGCCCGAGATGACGGTGAGGGCGTGCAGCGGGATGGTCACGTCGATGCGCTTGAGGTTGTGCTGGCTGGCCCCCCGCAGCTCGATCTTGCGGCGCACGCGGCGTCGGATCTCCGGCACGGGGATGGTGCGCGCGCCCGTGAGGTACTGGGTGGTCAGGCTGTCGTTTGCTTTCGCAAAAATCTCATCGAAGGGTCCGGCAAAGACCACCTCGCCGCCGTGCACGCCGGCCGCCGGCCCGATGTCGATCAGGTAGTCGGCGCTGCGGATGATGTCTTCCTCGTGCTCGACCACCACGACCGTGTTGCCCAGGTCGCGCAGCGCCTTGAGCACGCCCACCAGCCGGTTGGTGTCGCGCGGGTGCAGGCCCACGCTCGGCTCGTCGAGGATGTAGAGCGAGCTGGTGAGGTTGGAGCCGAGCGTGCGCGTCAGGTTGAGGCGCTGCGTCTCGCCGCCCGACAGCGTGTTCGACAGGCGACCCAGCGTGAGGTACTCCAGGCCCACGTCGCACATGAAGCGCAGCCGCTGCGTGATCTCGACCAGCAGGCGGCGCGCGATGGTGCGGTCATGCTCGTTCAGCTCGATGTTTTCGAAGAAGGCCAGCAGCTCGTCGGCGGGCAGGTCCACCAGCTCGGTGATGGCCTTGCCGCCCACCTTCACCCAGGTGGCTTCCTTGCGCAGGCGCTTGCCCTTGCACTCGGGGCAGTTGGTGCGACCGCGGTAGCGGGCCAGCATCACGCGGTTCTGGATCTTGTAGAGCTTCTCTTCCAGCTCCTTGAAAAAGTCGTTGATGCCGCGGAAGTACTCGTTGCCCGTCCACAGCAGCTCGCGCTGCGCCTCGGTCAGCTCTTCGTAGGGCGTGTGCACCGGAAAGTCGAAGTGGTGGGCCACGGCGAGGAAGGCGTCGAGCCAGCGCCCGTACTTGTCGCCCTTCCAACAGGCGATGGCGCCCTCATAGACCGACAGCGTCTTGTCGGGCACCACCTTGTCTTCATCGATGCCCATCACCTTGCTGAAGCCCTGGCATTTGGGGCAGGCGCCGTAAGGGTTGTTGAAGTTGAAAAGCTGCGGGTTGGGCTCCAGAAACTCGATGCCGTCCAGCTCGAAACGGTTGTTGAACGCCTCGCGATGGCCGTCGGCATGCCAGATGACGCAGTTGCCCTCGCCTTCGTAGAAAGCCGTATTGACCGAGTCGGCTACGCGCACCCAGAACGAGTCGTCCGCCTCCTCGGGCACGGCCAGCCGGTCCACCAGCAGCTCGATCTGCCAGTCGAGCTCGGCCAGGGTTTTGCCTTTCGGCAAATCGGTCCGCTCGAGGGCATCCTCGATGTGCATCAGCTCGCCACCGATGAAGACGCGCGTGTAGCCCTTTTGCAGCAGCAGCTTCAGCTCGACCTCGACGGTGCGGTCGGCGTACTTGCGCGGCAGCGGCGCCACCACCTGCACGCGCGTGCCCGGCGCCAGCCCCTTGAGGTAGTCCACCACGTCCGACACCTGATGGCGCTTCACCTCGCGGCCCGAGACGGGCGAGATGGTGCGGCCGATGCGGGCGTACAGCAGGCGCAGGTAGTCGTAGATCTCGGTCAGCGTGCCCACGGTCGAGCGGGCGTTGGAGGTGCTCACCTTCTGCTCGATGGCGATGGCCGGGCACAGCCCGTGGATGAAGTCCACGTCGGGCTTCTTCATGCGGCCCAGAAACTGCCGCGCGTACGACGACAGGCTCTCCACGTAGCGGCGCTGCCCCTCGGCATAGAGCGTGTCCATGGTGAGCGACGACTTGCCCGAACCCGACACGCCCGTGACGACCACGAGCCGGTTCTTCGGGATGTGCAGGTCGATGTTTTTCAAATTGTTGCTGCGCGCGCCCTTGATGAAGATGGTGCGCACGTGGCGGCCGTTCAGTTGGAGCGTCGTGTCGTTGATCGTGCTTTTGGTCATGGATGCGTGGCTGCTGTGGCAAAATGGGAGGCAAAGATACGCGCTGGGCGCTGCCCGTCTCACGCAACGCCGCAAGGAAGCAAAGGTTTAC
>CAYNYN010000225.1:0-6505 GCA_964401445.1 uncultured Saprospiraceae bacterium
GCGGTTTTCACACAATACAGATTTCCCATCCCCTTCGTTCGTCCTTTCTGCGCAGAAGAGGCGGTGTTAAGGATCTCCAAACGGGCGGTCCGGGATGGGCTTCTGTTTGCGGGTTGTCAGAACTTTATGCCGATATGGCAGCGAGGCTGCCTGTGGAATGCTTTTTGAAAATCCGTAGCACGACTTTCCATTACTGACCAAAAACCACGGAGCCTATGAACCGACTGATGACTTTCCTGCTGGTTGCCGCCACGCTGTTTTCGGCATGCAGCGACAAGGGCGGTGAAGCGCCCGCCAACAGCGCCTGGGACTACAGCGGCTTCACCTTCGAGGAGGTGCCCGGCATGCCCAATGCACAGATCGCGCGCAAGGTGGACGGTCAGGGACGCCTGATGGAAGAGGGCATGCTGATCGACGGCAAGCGCAATGGTTTGTGGGTCAAGTACTACGTGGAAAAACAACTGCCCAAAGAGGTGGCCAACTTCGCCAACGACATGTACAATGGGCCGTTCTTCCAGTACACCAACTACGGCCAGCTCGAGATGATGGCCCACTATCGCAACAACAAGCTGCACGGCAAGTACATCAAGTACCGCATCAATCGGCCGGTGGAAGAGGCCGATTACGTGGACGGCAAATACCACGGCTGGTACAAGTCCTACTACGAATCCAACGGCAAGCTGCAAAAGGAAATCGAGTACAAGCACGGCGTGCTCGACGGCTACTATCGCTATTACAATGAAGATGGCAGCCTCGTCATGGAATACGAGTACAAGAACGGCGAAAAGGTGCGCGGCGGACTGGTACAGCAGCAGGCCAGCAAGGAAGGGGAAACGAAATAGGAGGCCAGGATAAGACGGATCGTTGAGACTCGCTGGCCCAATTATCGGATCCTGTTCCGGCTTGCCAGGCACCGGCGCGGCGATGGAGCGATGTAAAAAGCGTTGCGTATCGTTGCGCCGTTGCTTCGTTGCGTGCGGGAAAAGCAGAACTGAATCGACTGGTTCCACCGGTTCACCCGGTTTCACCGGAAAATGTAACGGTCCGGCACCTCAAGGGCGCTTTGCTGCGCATGCCACTTGCCTCCGGGCTTCATTTGCCGAAAGGCAGAAAGAAAATAGCAGGTAATCGCGCGAGGGGCTTCAGTTTGCCCCTTTCGAAAATGAAAAAGCGGCTGGCACCTCGACAGGGCCAGCCG
This sequence comes from uncultured Saprospiraceae bacterium, assembly GCA_964401445.1. Lineage (GTDB taxonomy): Bacteria > Bacteroidota > Bacteroidia > Chitinophagales > Saprospiraceae > WFYJ01. The sequence continues at coordinate 1,199 of CAYNYN010000225.1, forward strand.
CTTTTCCGTTTGCCCGCAGGCCAGTGGGTCAGCGCAGCAGGGTCACTTCGCCCTTGAGGACAAACTCCTGCCCACCCACGCGATAGACCACGTAGTACACGTACACATCGGAGGGTGCGGGATCGCCGTTGATGCGGCCGTCCCATCCGGTGTTGGGCGTGTCGTTGTCGTACACCACCTTGCCCCAGCGGTTGTAGATCCTGAACTCGAGGATCTCGGGATCACCGCCATTGATGATGACGTTGAAGAAGTCGTTCACCTCGTCGCCATTGGGGGTGAACAGGTTGGGTATGGTCACCTGGATCTCGTTGATGAGCAGCGTGATGGATGCCGAAGCGGAACAGCCGAACTGGTCTTCAATGTACACGCTGAAGGTGTGGGCTTCCACGTCGGGCTGGTTGGGATCCTGGTCGGCCACTTCGGGGGCGATGAGCACTGTATTGGGAATATCCGATTGATGATCGAAGACGTCATCGATGTACCAGTCGTATATCGGGTTGTACAGAGGGAGATTGGTATAGGCAATGAGCAGGATCTCGCTGCCTTCGAAGAAAATGGCGGTATCCGGGTAGGCGACCAGGCTGTCGATGGTGATTCCGGGCACCACGTTCACCGTGGCCGAGGCCGACTTGGGCGGGAAGCAGCCGGCCGCGTCTTCGAAGGTGACCGTGTAGGTGGTGGTATCGTCGGGCATCACGGTGATGGATGGCGTCGATTCGCCGCCCGGCGACCAGGTGAAGGTGCCGGGGGTGCCGCCGGCATCGGCGGTGAGCGTAAACGGATCGCCCTGACATACCGTGCCCCCTTCCGAGATGGTCAGCTCGTAGTCCTTGACCACGTCGATGGTCACTTCGGCCTCGACGGCAGCGCAGTCGAACGCGCTGATGCTCAGGTAGTAGGTCGTCTGCTCCGTAGGCGACACCACGGGCATGGGCTCTGTGGAGGTGAAGGTGCCGTCGGAAGAGGTCCACTGGTAGGTGGCGTTGGGGTCGGCGATCAGGTTGAGCTGCACCGATTCGCCTTCGCAGATGCTGGTCTGCGAGGTGAGCTGGAACTGGGGTGGCGGCAGCACCTCGATGTGGGCCTCGCCCTGGCTGGGACAGCCCATGAACTCGATGCTGGCCATGTAGTCGCCCGATGCGGCCGGTGTGGCCACGGGGTTGGCACAGTCGTTACAGCTCAGGTTGCTGCCCGACCACGTGATGTCGTCGAACTCCTCGGGTTGCAAGACCTGGAAGGTCACGCTTTCGCCAAAACAGATGGTGGTGTCGGATGGTGCGATCTGTACGGCCAGGGTGGGCAGCACGATCAGGTTGAACGAGTCTTTTTGCACGCAGCCGCCGTTGACCGTTTCCCGGATCAGCAGGGTGGTGTCCTGCGCGATGAGCACGACGTTGTACAGCGAGTCGGGGCTCTCGTACTGGACGTTCTCGGGCGTCCACTGGTGGGTGATGTCCGGGAAATGGGCCGGCTCGTACACGGGCGAGACCAGCGTCACGATCTCGCCTTCACAGTAGACCGGCTTGTCGGGGATGGCCATGATCTGCATGTCTTCGGGCAGGCTGTCCACCTTGATGAAGACCGAGTCCACGACGAAGCAGTTGGCGGTCTGCAGCGTGGCGTAGTACCAGTTGCTGACGGTGGGGCTGGCCGTGATGCTCGTCTCGGTGGTGCTCGACAGGCCCTCGGCCGGCGTCCACGCGAAGTCGGCCAGCGAAGTCGAGACGTCGGCCACCAGGTTGACCGAGTCGCCCAGGCACAGGAAGATGGTGTCCGCTTCGGGCAGGATGTTCACGTCGGCGGGCAGCACGCTGATGAGCACCGAGTCCTGTTGCGCGCAGTAGCCGTGCTCGCTGGTGGCCGTCAGCACGTAGAGGGTCGAGACGTCGGGTGTGGCGATGGGGCCCGAGGCATAGGGATCGCTCAGGCCGGCCTGCGGCATCCACTCGTAGGTGGTGGTCACCGTGGCCGTGTCGATGTCTTCGCCCAGATCCACGCTGTAGTTCTGGCAGATGACCGTGTCTTCGACGAACAGCTCGGGGAAGACGAACTCGTCCACGTCGATGGTGATGGTGTCCGTAGCCACGCATCCGGCCACCTCGACCGATGCGGTGTAGGTGGTGGGTTGCGTGGGGAAGGCCTGCGTGAGGTGGCCATTGGGATCGGCGACCGTGTTGGCGGGCGTCCACTGCAGGTTCATGTCGCCCACGTTGTTGTTGGCGATGAGCACCACCGTATCACCCACGCAGATGCCCTGCGGGCCCACCAGGTCGATGCTGACGCTGGGTTCGACCACTTGCAAATAGACCGAGTCGATGTCGGAGCACACACCCAGCGTGCCGAGCACCTGCACCCACTGGCTCTGTGCGGGCGCCGCCACGGGGTTGGGCGAGGTGGGATCGCTGAACACGCTGATGGGCGTCCAGAAGTAGTTCTGCGCGCCTTCTACCTGCATGATGATCGAGCTGTCGGCGCAGACGAAGACGGTGTCCTGGCCCGAGAAGATTTGCACGTTCAGCTCGTCGTGCAGCTCGACGGTGAGCGTCTCGAACGTGATTTCGCCGCAGCCGAAGTTGTTCGTCAGCGAGATCTCGATGGTCTCGACCCCTTCCTGGATGTTGTCGGTGAGGACCGAGATGGGGAAGTGCACTTCGGTCACGCCCGGCGGGAAGACGACCTGGCTGGGTGCCGTCAGCACGTAGTCCACACCCGGGGTGGCCGTACCGCCCACCACGACGTTGAACTTCGTCGTGTCGTCCTGGGGGCTGCTCAGGCCGATGACCAGCTCGTCGGGCACCGAGGTGCATTCTTCCACGAGGTAGTCGATGCCCGAGTTGAAGTTAACTTGCAGGTAGGGCGCACCGCCCTTGATCTCGGAGATGAACACGCCCGAGTCGTAGATGCCGTCGCCGCGGTCGGCCACGGCCAGCTTCAGGTGGTAGGTGTTACAGGGGATGACGTTGGCCTGGGCCGTCAGGCTCTTCTTGACGCCCAGATAGTCGGACGTCAGGCCATCGAGCGCCACGCTCTGCCCTTGCTGGTTGTTGCGGTAGTACTCCCAGTTGACGTCGTTGTTTACGCTGTTGATTTCCACGAAGGTGCCGTCGGGCAGGGTAGCGATGTTGAGCTGGTTGCCGATGGAGGGGTTGCCGGTGATGCCCGGGCCACTGATGAGGAAGGCGAAAATGTCGTTGAACGAGGTGTTGACGAATTCGGGATACTCTTCCGAGCCGAAGACGTATTCGAACGTCAGCTGGTCCGTTGCCACGAAAACATCGAGCTCGATGATGCAGGCGTCATGCGATTCCTGGCCGTTGCCGAACTGCACCGACAGGGTGTCGAGGTCGGCATCGCCGGGGAAGCCGTTGTTGTTCGAGGCGAAGAAGTTGCCGGGGTTGGGCAGCTCGAGGATCTGGCCGCTGCTCATCACCAGGCCCTTCTCGAGGCCCAGGTCCGAGCCCACGCCGTTGAAGGTGCCGATGGCGCCGCCTTCGCAAATGATGGTGTCGATGGTGACGATGGTCTGCGGCGTGGAGATGTTGTCGATGATGGTTTGCTCGTCGGCGTTCTGATCCACGCTGATCAGGTCGGGCGGGTCGCAGGCTGCGGCGCTGCATTCCCACGATCCGTGGAACCCTTCGAACTCGACGCTTCCGTCCGAGCTGAACTCCACGGTCAGACAGCCGCTGGAGGCCTGCACCGAGTAGCAGACGCCGCCGCCACCTGCCGAGCTGAAGCCGCCGATCTGGCCGATGACGGGCGAGCTGTTGTCGGGGCCGTCGTAGAACGTGATCTGGTCGCCGCCGTCTTCGATGTTGAAGTACTCCAACGTGAAGTTGATGCAGTTGTGCGGGTCGTTGGGGCAGATGGTGAAGGTGTAGTTCTCGTTGGGCTGGTAGTCGCCATCGGGGCCGCCCGAGTCGTAGAGCTCGCCCGTGCAGGCCGACGAGCCGCCCTCGTCGATGGTGTTGATGGGATCCACCTTGTCGATGCAGAGCTTGAAGGCACCCCAGTTGGGTGTGGCCGTGGGCGAGTAGTCGTTGATGCGGATGAAGTAGGTGATGCCCGGCGTCAGGCCATACAGGTCGAGCTGCACCGACTGCTCGCCCTGGTCGGCCGAGATGCAGTCGAGCAACTGCAGGCCGTCGAACTGGCAGTCGCCGCGATAGACGGCGATCTGCGGGTTGGTGATGGCCGGGTGCGTGCCATCGCTCATGCCCGTGAGGGTGATGGAGTAGTCGAAGATGGTGTCGGAGGCCACGAACGAGAACCACACGTCGCGCTGTGGCGTGCCGCCGTTGAAGCAGGGCGGAAAGTTATCGGTGCCGATGTTGCTCTCCGTGGCGTTCACGTTGTTGAAAAACACCGTGTCGGGGCAGTAGGGCGCCACGCCCAGGTCGAACAGGCCCGAGCAGTCGTCATTGATGGGGGCCTGACTCATCAGCCACAGGGGCAGCAGCATCAAGGTCAATGTCAAACTCTTCTTCATACATCGATTGTTTTGGCGAAAGCCTTGAACGACAGGACAGGATGGCAGAAACCGCGCTTGCGCGTCAAACCCGCATGCCTCGGGTGGGGCCGTGCGTCGGGTGACAAGAGGTTTCACGAGTCCTTTTCCTTGCAAGTGTATCGGGGCACAAAATAAAAAATCCGGCGTGCCCTCGCGGCTGCCAAATTAAGCCGGGAGACACTGGCTTTCGCCAAAACCCGCCTTGACCATTGTCGGGGAAAATCCAAACTGCCCGTTTTTTCACTGGCAGCGCTCCAGCGCCGCTTCGGTGCGCCGGATGTCGGCCTCGCCGAAATCGTTGCCCCAGGCGTGGTTGATGTAGTTGATCAGATTGTTGATCAGCACGGCGTTGAGCTGCTTGTTGCTCGGCATCTCGCCCTCGTAGGTGATGCCGTTGACCACGACGGGGCCGTGCATGCCGTTGCGGATGATGCAGGGCAGCGTGTCCTGATGGTCGCGCAGCCAATCGGAGCCGGCCAGCGGCGGAATGAGGCGCTCCAGCCCCGTGCCGTCCTCCATGTGGCAGTTGGCGCAGTAAGAGCGGTACAGGTTTTCGCCCTGCTTGTAGCGGGTGCCCTCGCAGGCGGTGAGCCAGGCGATACCCAGCAATCCCGCCAGCAGTGCATATCGGTGAAGGACGTGCATCAGGTTTTTCGTTTTTTCTAACCGCAGCTTTCCGGCACAGAAGGACGCAGTTTTTTCTACACAGAGGTTCACAGAGTACACACAGAGTTCCACCGACTTTTTGGTGGAATCGGGTGAATCGGTGAAACCGGCCAAATCGGTTTCTCACTCCT
>CAYNYN010000226.1:0-6489 GCA_964401445.1 uncultured Saprospiraceae bacterium
GTCGTGTGTCACGCGTAATGCCGTCAGCTCGTCATGCGGTCACGTCTTTCATGCTTCCCCTTTCGGGAAAAACTTGCGGCCTTCGCGCGCCATGCGGCGCAGCATGGGGCTGCAGCGGTAGCGGTCTTCGCGATACTCGTCGTAGAGGGCGTCCATGGCCTTGACGCAGGTCTGTATGCCCAGCTCGTCGGCCCAGGCCAGCAGCCCTTTCGGGTAGTTGACGCCCGTGGTCATGGCCAGGTCGATGTCTTCGGCGGTGGCCACGCCCCAGAACAGGGCGTCGGCGGCCTCGTTGATGAGCATGGTGCGGATGCGGTGCAGGATGCTGCGGCCCAGTTTTTCGTCGCGCACGGGCTCGGGTGGCGTGGCGCCCTCGCGGTAGTCGTAGTAGCCGCGCCCTGTTTTGCGGCCCAGCCAGCCGGCTTCCACGAGGCGCTTCTGGGTGAAGGAAGGCTTGTAGCGCGGCTCGTGGAAAAAGGCTTTCCAGGTGGACTCCGTCACGGCGTAGTTGACGTCGTTGCCGATGAAGTCCATCAGCGTGAAGGGCCCCATGCGGAAGCCGCCCAGCTCGGTCATGGCCCAGTCGATGGTGGCCATGTCGGCAATGCCTTCTTCGTAAATGCGCAGCGCCTCGCTGTAGAAGGGCCGCGCCACGCGGTTGACGATGAAGCCCGGCGTGTCCTTGCACACCACCACCAGCTTGCCCCAGCTGCGCACCAGCCGCACACAGCGGTCGCGCACCTCGTCGGCCGTCTGCAGGGCAGGGGCCACCTCCACGAGGCGCATCAGCGGGGCCGGATTGAAGAAGTGGATGCCGATGACGCGCTCGGGGCGCCGGCAGGCGGCCGCGATGGAGGTGACGGACAGCGACGAAGTGTTGGTGGCGAGGATGGTGTCGGACGCGGTGAGGTCTTCCAGCTCGCGGAACACCGCTTGCTTGACGTCCAGGTTTTCCACGATGGCCTCGATGACGAGCTGGCAGCCCGACACGCCGGCAAGGGTGTCGGCCCAGCGGATCCGTCCGAAGATGGCTTTGGCTTCGGCATCGGTCATGCGCCCTTTTTCGACCTGACGGTTGAGCATGCGCTGAATGAAATGACGCGCGTCTTCCAGCGCCTCCAGCCGGTTGTCGTAAACCACCACGTCGTGGCCCGCAGTGGCGGCTACCTGTGCAATGCCGCGTCCCATCGTGCCACTGCCGATAATGCCAATGGTCAAATTATTCATGAGTAGTCGATTTTGTCGTTTTGGCGGGTATGATTTTTGTTTTTTGTATCAAAAAATGGCGATGATCGGGTTTTGGACGGCGTAAGTCGCCGTTTTACGCTGTTTTTCGAAAAAAGTAGAGTTTGGTTATTTATTTTTAATTCTTTTAAAAATAAAGAATATTTTTCTTTGTTTTCGTTTTTCGTCAAAAAATAAATCTGCAAAATGTCTTTGAAATTTGTATTATGTGTGGTTTGAGTGAAATTTCCCGATGGAAATTTTCGGGCTCCTGCGCCTAACTTTGCACCGGAAAATCCCCGTAAACCTCGCAAAACTCAATCTTTTCATCATGAGCAAGAACTATCGCAGGTACGACACGCTCGAAGCCGCCCGCTTCACCGCCGAGGAGCTGGGCGCGAGCCGCAACGGTCAGGCAGGCCCCATCAACGTACTCAAAATTTTCGGCGAAAACACCCTGCACATCGAAACGCTGCGCACGCGGCTGCCCAAGTCGGCCTGGAAAGAGTTCCAGAAGACGCTCGAGAAGGGCGAGCCTCTTTCGCAGCACGTGGCCGACGCCATCGCGCTGGTGATGAAGGACTGGGCCACCGACAAGGGCGCCACGCACTTCACCCACTGGTTCCAGCCGCTGACCGGCTCGACGGCAGAGAAGCACGACAGCTTCATCACGCCCAACCAGGGCGGGGGTGCCGTGGCCGAGTTTTCGGGCAAGGACCTCGTTCAGGGTGAGCCCGACGCCTCGAGCTTCCCCAGCGGCGGCCTGCGCGCCACCTTCGAGGCGCGCGGCTACACGGCATGGGATCCCACCTCGCCGGCCTTCATCGTCGAGAACCCCAACGGCAAGGTGCTGTGCATCCCCACCGCCTTCGCCTCGTGGACGGGTGAGGCACTCGACCTCAAGACGCCGCTGCTGCGCTCGATCGATGCGGTGGAGCAGGCCGCGCTGCGCGCCGTGCGCCTCTGTGGCGAGAAGGGCGTGAAGCGCGTCTTTGTCACGGCCGGCTTCGAACAGGAGTACTTCCTCATCGATCAGGAGTTCTACTTCCGCCGTCCCGACCTCATCGCTTCCAACCGCACCCTGTTTGGCGCCAAGCCGCCCAAGGGCCAGGAGATGGAAGACCACTACTTCGGCTCGATCCCCGATCGCGTGCTGGCCTACATGCTCGAGGTGGAGCGCGAGCTGTACCGCCTGGGCGTGCCCGTGAAGACGCGCCACAACGAGGTGGCACCGGGTCAGTACGAGATCGCGCCGCTGTACGAGACGGCCAACGTGGCTGCCGACCACCAGCAGCTCACCATGTCGGTGCTGCAGCGCACGGCCCGCAAGTACGGCATGGTCTGCCTGCTGCACGAGAAGCCGTTCGACGGCGTCAACGGCAGCGGCAAGCACACCAACTGGTCGCTGGCCACCGATACCGGCATCAACCTCTTCGACCCCGGCGACACGCCGCACAAGAACCGCCTGTTCCTCTACTTCTGCACGGCCGTCATCCGCGCCGTACACAAGCATCAGGACCTGGTGCGCATCTCGATCCAGGGTGCCGGCAACGATCATCGCCTCGGCGCCAACGAAGCGCCGCCGGCCATCATGTCGATCTTCCTCGGCGACCAGCTCGACGACGTGTTCCAGCAGCTCATGAAGGGACAGCCCGAGTCGAGCAAGCCGACGGGCCTGCTGGGCCTGGGCACGCGCCAGCTGCCGCCCATCTCGAAGCATGCCGGCGACCGCAACCGCACCTCGCCCTTTGCCTTCACCGGCAACAAGTTCGAGTTCCGGGCCGTGGGCGCCTCGCAGTCGGTATCGTTCCCCGTGACGGTGCTCAACACCATCCTGGCCGATGCCCTCGAAGAGATGAACGACAAGCTGGAGGCCGAGCTCAAGAGCGGCAAGCGCCTGCGCGAGGCCATGATCAACGTGTTGCGTCCCATCCTCGAGGAGAGCTACAAGGTGGTGTTCAACGGCGACGGCTACAGCGACGAGTGGAAGGAAGAGGCTGCCCGCCGCGGCCTGCTCAACCTGCCCTCCACGCTCGACGCCCTGCGCATGATGCCTTCGGAGAAGAACAAGGAGCTGTTTGCACGGCTCAAGGTGCTCAACGAACGCGAGTTCGAAGCCCGCTACGAGATCTTCCTCGAGCAGTACTACAAGACGATCAACATCGAGGCCAACAGCGTGCAGCAGATCGGCCACACCATGATCCTGCCGGCGGCCGTGCGCTACATCAACGAGCTGGCGGCCGTCGTCGATCGCGGCAAGCAGCTCGGCATCTCGACCAAAGGGACCGAGCAACTGCTCGCCCAGGTGAGTGGCCTGGTAGACGATCTGGTCGAGCGCCTCGATGCGCTGGAGAAGCAGAACCTGGCCCACGTGGATGACGAGCCCCTGGCGCTGGCCCAGCACGCACGCGAGCAGGTGATTCCTGCCATGAACGCCGTGCGCGACGTGGCCGACCGCCTCGAGCGCGTGCTGCCCGACGACTACTGGCCGCTGCCGACCTACCGCGAAATGCTGTTTGTGAAGTAAATACGGCCGAGGGGATTTGCCTTTCGGCAAACACGACCCCGCCTTGCCACGTGCAGGGCGGGGTTTTTTGCATCATTCCTGGGGCGGTAGCAGGTCGAGCTCGGCGGCGCGCGGCTGCAGCACGCCGATGATGAACTCGATCAGCTCGCGCAGCTCCCACCCCAGCAGCTCGGCGCCCTTGCGCACCTCCTCGCGATCGACGCTGGCGGCGAAGCTCTTCGTCTTTAGCTTCTTCAGCACCGACTTGGCCGTCATGCCTTCGAGGCGCGTGGGGCGGATGAGTGCGGCGGCATAGATGAAGCCCGTCAGCTCGTCGGCCGCCACGATGGCCTTGTCGAGCAGCGTCGCGCGCGGCACGCCCCACTTGGTGTAGTGGCCGGCGATGGCGTGGGCGATTTCGTCTTCGCCCATCTGGCGCAGCCGCTCGACGATGACCTGCGGGTGCCGCTCGGGAAATGCTTCATAGTCGGCATCGTGCAGCAGGCCCGTGACGTAGAACTTGTCGCGGTCTTCGCCAAAACGCTCGGCCAGGGCTTCCATCACCCAGGCCACCGTCTGGGCATGGCGCAGCAGCGCCTCCCCTTTGGTGTACTCGTGCAGCAATGCGTGTGCTTGTTCGCGGGTCATGTTTCCAGTATTTAGTCCCCTGCAAAAAATGGTTGAGGGTGTAGCGTTGAGGGTTGAGTGTTTTAGTTTAAAGTTTAAAGTTTAGTGTTTAAAGTTGATTTGAAATGTTTTACAGATTGATTTGCCTCTCCATTGTCCATCGTCTATCGTCCATCGTCCATCGACCTTTGCAGTAGGCGCAACCTTCGATTGCTCGGTTCCTCCTTAAAAAAATCATTCACTTGAAAATGCGGAGCTGCCACAGCGCAAAGCCGTGCAGCACGATGGCCAGCGGCAGCAGAAATCCGGGCACCCACACGAAGGGGAACTCGGTGAACAGTACGGTAGTCTCGGGGAAGGCCGCGCGTGCCGAGGGCGTGCTCCACACGATGAGCAGGAGCGTGGCCGCTGCCAGCAGCAGCCCGAAGACGTGCCACAGCCGCGCCTGCCACAGGTGGTAGCGCCTGCCGAAAAAGAGGGTGCCGGCCATGGGGGCCGTCAGCCCCACGATGAAATCCTGGTTGAGCCCCTGCACGCTCAGGTGCGCGGGCAGCAGTCCGGCCGTCCACAGGAGGTAAAACAGCAGGGCCAGCACCGCGCGGAAGCTGTGGATCCACACCAGCCACTCGGGCGAGACGAACCGCAGAATGAGCCGGAAGGCCTGACTGCGCAACAGCACGAAGCCCATGAGCAGCACCGGCATGAACACCAGTGCCAGCACGGGCAGCCCCTCGGCGTCGAGCAAGGAGCCCATGCGCGCCAGCTCCGTGAGGATGGACAGCCACAGGGCCAGCGCCAGGCCCACCCAGGTGCGCAACTGCCGCCGGTCGGCCGGGCCGATGCCGGCACGCCCTGCTGCCCGGTCGATGCCCCACACCAACGCGCCGGCCACGCCGAGCGTGAGCAGGAACATCCCTGTTTGCGCAAGCAGCCAGTGTGCGGGCATGAGCAGTGTGCGTGATTTGAATGCTTCAGTCCAGTACGCCTTTCAGCGGCCCCGCAAAGTAGCCATTTTCATAAATGAGCTCGCCATCGGCATGGATGGTGCCGCCCTGCCGCATGTCGGCGATCATGTCCCAGTGCACCGACGACTCGTTCTTGCCGCCGGCCTGCAGGTACGACTGGCCGATGGCCATGTGTACCGTGCCGCCGATCTTCTCGTCGAACAGGATGTTCTTGGTGAACCGGTCGATGCGGTAGTTGGTGCCGATGGCGACCTCGCCGAAGCGGCGCGTGCCCGGGATCTCGAAGATCTGATCCAGGAACTCTTTGCCGCGCGTGGCCTCCCAGCGCTCCACGAGGCCGTCTTTCACCCACAGCGTGACGCCCTCCACCTCGTGCCCCATGTAGATGGCCGGGTACTGGAAGTGGATGTGGCCGTTGACCGAGTCCTCTACGGGCGAGGTGAACACCTCTCCCGACGGCATGTTGGCGCGGCCGTCCGAGTTGATCCACTTGCGTCCCTTGGTGGAAAACGTGATGTCGGTGCCGGGCCCCTGATAGCGGAAGGTGGTGCGGGCATCGAGGTAGTCCACGATGTGCTGCTGGCGGCGGCGCACCTCGAGCCAGGCAGCTACGGGATCGTCCTCGGTGAGGCGGCAGGCCTCGAAGACGAACTGCTCGTACTCTTCGAGCGACATGCCTGCTTCCTGCGCGTTGGCCTGGGTGGGGTACTGGCACAGGCTGCGCTTCATGGCACCGCTGCCCGTGCGTGCGAAGTAGGTCTGGTAAGCCGGCTTCAGCGCTTCCTGGCGCAGGCGTCGCCGATCGGGCGGCACGTTCTGCTCTTCGCGCAGGTTGAAGGGCGCCCGGATGTTGAGGAAGGCGTCGGCATGGCGCATGGCATGGTCGAACAACACGGGTACGTGCTGCAGCTGGTCGTCATCGCCTTCCGTCAGCAGGATGCGCCCCTGTTCGCGGAAGCTCAGATCGGTCAGCACATGCGCGCCCGTGCGGATGGCTTCGCGATACACCTCGCGCACCAGTGGCTCGGCCAGCGTGGTGGAAGAGACGTACAGCAGCTCGCCTTTCTTCAGTTCGAGGCAGTAATGGACCAGCAGATGGGCATAGCGTTCGAGCATGGCGGTTGGGTTTGGATGTGTGTGTATTTTTCAAAAATGCCTTTCGTGACG
>CAYNYN010000227.1:0-3561 GCA_964401445.1 uncultured Saprospiraceae bacterium
GCGGTGCCATCCCAGCCCGACTGCTGGTCGTTGGGGGTGAGGCCCTTGCCCTCGTACAGCAGCTCGCCGTAGCGGTCGAACACCTGCAGCAGCTCGATGGACACCACGTCCTGGCGCCCGAACAGGGTGAAGCGCTCGTTGTAGCCGTCGCCGTCGGGACTGAAGGCGTTGGGCGCGTACAATTTGCGCGTTTTGCGCACTACCAGCAGCAGGGTGTCGGCATCGGTGCAGTGGGTGACCGTATCCGTGCCCGTCACCACGATGGTGTTTCCCGAAAGGGGCACCCATTCGAGCACGGGACAGCCCACACAGCTCAGGCTGTCGCCAAAAAACGCGAAGACGGCATCGGGGCTGGTGGCCTGTGGCACCAGCGTGACCTCTTCCCCCAGTTCGACCTCGAGCACATCCTTGCCGAGCTCCACCCGGAAGTCGGGCGGGCCGGCGATCCACGCCGTCGTGTCGAGCAGGCAGCCGCGGGCATCGCGCAGCGACAGCGGCACCTCGCCCTCGGTCAGCCCTTCGATGTCGCTCAGCGGCACGAAGGGGCGGCCGGCCGCCGCGATCTGGTAGGGTGGCGTGCCGCCCGTGGCGCTGTCTACGTAGATGAGGCCGTCCATCAGCCCTTCGAGGCAGTCGATGGGGTCGGGGGTGAAATAGAGGCGCAGGGGCGGCGGCTGTTCGAGCAGGTAGGTGGCCGTGACGGTGCAGCCTTTGGCGTTGGTGACCGTGACCGACCAGGCGCCGGCTGCCAGCTGCGTGCGTTGCGGGCCCGTCTGGCCGTCCTGCCACTGGAAGACGAAGGGCGTCCCGGGCCCGTCGGCCGTGGCCAGCAGGGCGCCGCTGGCCTCGCCATGGCATCGCACCGGGGCCGTCTCTTCGATGCTGAGGGTCAGCGGTGGCGGCTCGTCGAGGGAGAAGGAGGCCGTATCGGCACAGCCGTCGGTGTTGGTGACCGTGACCTGGTAGTCGCCTTTCGGCAAATTGGCGATGGTGGCGGTGGTGTCGCCGGTGTTCCATGCGAAGGTCTGGGCCGTGCCGTTGGTCTGCACGCTGAGGACGCCATCGGCGCCGCCATGGCAGTCGATCTCGTCGGCCACCACGATGGTGGCCACGAATTCGGGCGGCTCGCTCAGCGCGAAGGTGAGGGGCAGGGTGCAGCCGTGCGCGTCGGTGAGGGTGAGCGACCAGCTGCCGGCGCACAAGTCGGCGCGCTGGGGCGTGGTGGCGCCATCGGACCAGAGGAAGGCGTAGGGCGGGGTGCCGCCTTCCGGCAAAACGAGCGCCTGCCCGTCGCACCAGCCGAAGCAGGACGGCTGTTGCGGCTGTACGTCGGCCGTCAGGGGCGGTGGCGCGTGGACGCTGAGGGCGAAGGTCGTGTCGGTGACGCCATCCTGCACGCTGATCTGGTAGGTGCCCGCGACCAGGTCCGTGATCCATGCCGTGTCGGCCGGCTGCGCGAGGGCGGCATTTCCCGAAAGGGAAGGCCCCTGCCAGCTGATGTCGTAGGGCGGGAAGCCGAAGTCGATGACCAGGCCGATGCGGCCGTCGGCATCGTCGGCGCAGGCGAGCGTGTCGGCGAAGGCCGTCACCTGCATGCGTGGCACGAAAGGCATGACGAAGCAGGTGTCGGCGGTGCAGCCCAGCGTGTCGGTCACGGTGAGGCAATAGGTCTGGCCGCCCGTGAGGTTGGCGGCCGTGTCGGTGGTGGCGCCACTGGACCAGGCAAAGGCGTAGGCGCCGGCGCCGCCCGTGGGGTTGGCCGCCACGATGCCGTCGGTCAGGCCGGGTGCCGATGCTTTTTGCACCACCGCGACGTTGGGCGCGATGGGCGCCAGCACCGTCAGCTCGGTCAGCACCAGGCTGTCGCAGCCGTCGGGCAGGGCGATGGTGTCGCCATAGGTGCCCGAAGTGGTGTAGGGCGTGCCGTCGATCCAGAGGGTGTCGCCGGCGCAGAGGGTGAGGTTTTGCGAAAGCACAGGCCCGTCGAAGCCAGCATCCTCGACTGTGATGGTGAAGATGCCCGTGGTGTTGGCGTTGGAGCCATCGACGAGCAGGAAGAAGGGCCGCTGGTCGAGGCAGCTCAGCTCGAGGACCTCGTCCTCGTCGTTGGGGTCGAAGGCGAAGTCCTGCAGGAAGTAGTTGCCGGTGCAGTCGTCGGTGCTGGAGGTGTAGAGCGCCAGCTGCAGGCCGATGGGGTCGGCCGGATGGCTCGACGCCAGGATGCGCACGTGGCCCGAGGGTGGCGGCACGAAGCGGAACCATACGGTCTGCTGGGCGGGAAAGCCGGTAGCCAGCGGGTCGTCCACGTCGTCGGCGCAAAAGTTGGTGGTGAGCTGGCTGATCACCTGGCCGCCCTCGGGCACGGCACCCAGGTCTTCGGCCTCGCAGCGCAGATCGCCGCCCTGCACGGCGCCCAGGTCGCTGACTTCGAGGCCGAAGTAGCCGTGCAGCGTGCCGGCCTGATCCACGACGCCATCGACGAGCACGTAGTAGGTGGTGTTGGGCTGCAGCGTGCATTGCAGCAGCAGGTCTTCGTCGTAGTCGAGAGGCGTGTAGGCGCCGGCCACCCACTGCGGTGTGCCGGTGCAGGTGCCGTCGTCGGTGGTGTAGAGGCCGAGCTGCAGGCTGATGCTGTCGCCGAGGCCGAGCGGGTCGTTGAGCGCGCGGATGCGGATGGCGTCCGAGATGTCGGGGCCGGTGGTGAAGCGGTACCAGATGCCCACGTTGTTGTGCCAGCTCACGCCCGGCTCGTCGAAGGGGTTGGGGTCGCCGATGTTGGTGCCGCAGAAGTTGCTCATGCCGCCGGCCGCGGCGTCGCCCAGCGTCTGGCCGAAGGTGAGGGTGCCCATGTCCTGGGCCGTGCACATCAGGTCGTTGACGGCATCGATGGGCGTGCCGCTGACCTCGATGCGTATCTGTGCCCAGCCGTCGGAGCTCAGGCCGTCGGGCATCTCGATGATGTGGGTGGCGGGCGTCAGGCTGACGGGAAACGAGGCGCACGTCAGCTCCAGGCAGTCGGGGTTGATGTCGCAGCCGGCAAAGATGTTCGGATCGTTTTCGAAGGCGCGCAGACACACCTCGATGCTCGACGGCAGGTCGGCCGGGCAGTCGTACTGGGCCGAGAAGGCCACATGGGGCAGGGGCGTGTAGCAGACGAAAAGCTGCGGAAAGTAGGCCCACGGCCCGTTTTCGACCGAGATGCCCCACATGGGGTCGGGGCCGGTGATGGGGTCGGTGCAGGCGGTGCTGGCATCGCCGTCTTCGACGATGACCTGCAGCGTGAGCTGGGCCTGAAGGTGGCCGACGAGGAACAGACCCGCAACGAGGAGGGAAAGGTGTTTGTTTGCCATGTGCACGTGCTTGGTGGTAAGGCGGGTGCATCCCGGGCGTGTGGGCAGAATCGGAATTTGTCAAAAGTAGCGGTCGGGCAGCCATTTGCGAAAGCGCCAGGGGCATTTTCCCGCGTTTCGTCGGATTGGCGGCGGAATCGCTGTGCTCGCGACGATGGACGATAGACGGTTGACGATGGAAGTTACGTCGTCACGACGTCACGTGTCACGC
>CAYNYN010000227.1:3661-6488 GCA_964401445.1 uncultured Saprospiraceae bacterium
GTCACGTGTCACGCCGTCACGATCCCCCGCTTTGCCGTACCTTCGGATTTCCGTAAAATAACGGGCTGCGGGCCCTGCCCGATGCCGATATTTGCGCGGCGCGCAGGGCGCATTTTTGCGAAAGCAACAAACTGAGGAGGTGAAGGAAGTCAAGGACAAGAAAAGCCAGAAGGCGAACGGCAGCGGCAAGGTGACGCCGCTGATGAAGCAATATTTCAAGGTCAAGGCCAAATACCCGGATGCGATCCTGCTGTTCCGGGTGGGCGACTTTTACGAGACGTTCGGCGAGGATGCCATCAAGACGTCGAAGGCGCTGGGCATCGTGCTGACCAACCGCAACAACGGCGGCAGCCAGATCGAGCTGGCCGGCTTCCCGTACCACGCGCTCGACATGTACCTGCCGCGCCTGGTGAAGGCCGGCTACCGGGTGGCCATCTGCGAGCAGCTCGAAAAGCCGTCGCCCCAGAAAAAGCTGGTGAAGCGCGGCGTGACCGAGATCGTGACGCCGGGGCTGGCCAGCGACGACAAGCTGCTGGAGCACAACCGCAACAACTACCTGGCCGCCGTCCACTTCGGCAGGAAGGGGCAGGTCGGGCTGGCTTTCCTCGACATCTCGACGGGCGAGTTTCTGGTGAGCGAGGGCTCGCTGAGCCATGCCGACAAGCTGCTGCAGTCGTTCGGCCCGTCGGAGGTGCTGTTTGCGCGGCCCAGCGAAAAACAGTTCGTCGAGCACTTCGGCGACAAGCTGTACACCTACAAGCTCGACGACTGGGTGTTTACGCACGACTACGGGCGCGAGCGGCTGCTCGAGCATTTTGGCGTGACCACGCTCAAGGGCTTCGGCATCGAGGAGCTGGAGCTGGCGCAGGTGGCCGCCGGCGCCGTGCTGCACTACCTGGCCGCCACCGAGAACACGCACCTGCAGCACATCACCAGCATCGCGCGCATCCAGCCCGACCGCTACGTGTGGCTCGACCGCTTCACCATACGCAACCTGGAGCTGCTGCACAGCCAGCACGAGACGGGCACGGCCCTCATCGACGTGCTCGACCGCACCATCTCGCCCATGGGCGGGCGCCTGCTGCGCAAGTGGGTGGTGCTGCCCCTCAAGTCGCTCAAGCAGATCAACGCCCGCCTCGAGATGGTGGCCACCTTCGTCGAGCAGCCCGAGCTGGTGCAGCTGCTCGACACCAGCCTGCGCATCGTGGGTGACCTGGAACGCCTCATCTCGAAGGTGTCGCTCGCCAAGATCGGGCCGCGCGAGGTGGTGCAGCTGGGGCGCGCGCTGAAGGCCATCGAGCCGGTGAAGGAGGCGCTGGCGCAAACGGGCAACCCGCACCTGGCGCGCATCGCCGAAGGGCTCAACCCCTGCCCGGGCCTGCAGGAGCTCATCGCCACCCGCATCGTCGAGGATCCGCCGGCCAACCTGGCCAAGGGGGGCGTCATCGCGCCGGGCTACCACGCCGAGCTCGACGAGCTGCGCCACCTCGTCACCCACAGCAAGGACATCCTGGTCGAGATACAGCAGCGCGAGGCCGCCCGCACCGGCATCGACAACCTCAAGATCGGCTTCAACAACGTCTTCGGCTACTACCTCGAAGTCACCAACAAGTACAAGGACAAGGGCCTCATCCCGCCCGACTGGGTGCGCAAGCAGACGCTGACCAACTCGGAGCGCTACATCACCGACGAGCTCAAGCAGCTCGAGACGAAGATCCTCGGCGCCGAGGAGCGCATCCTCGAGCTGGAGGCCGAGCTGTACGACCAGCTCGTGGCCGACATGATGGACTACATCGAGCCGGTCAAGCACGACGCCTCCCTGCTCGCCATGCTCGACTGTCTGTCGGCTTTCGCCAAAATAGCGGTCGAGCGCAACTACGCCCGCCCGGTGGTGGACGACAGCCTCGACATCGAGATCGAGGCGGGGCGTCATCCCGTCATCGAGCAGCGCCTGCCCGCCGGCGAGCAGTACGTGCCCAACGACCTGCGCCTCGACGCCGACCACCAGCAGATCCTTATGATCACCGGCCCCAACATGTCGGGCAAGTCGGCCCTGCTGCGCCAGACGGCCCTCATCTGCCTGATGGCCCAGATGGGGTCGTTCGTGCCGGCAGCGGCGGCGCGCATCGGCGTGCTCGACAAGGTGTTCACACGCGTGGGCGCCAGCGACAACCTGTCGTCGGGCGAATCGACCTTCATGGTCGAGATGACCGAGACGGCCAGCATCATGAACAACCTGTCGGACCGCAGCCTCATCCTGCTCGACGAGATCGGGCGGGGCACCAGCACCTACGACGGCATCTCCATCGCCTGGGCCATCGCCGAGTACCTGCACGACAACGGCCAGTGCCGCCCCAAGACCCTCTTCGCCACCCACTACCACGAGCTCAACGAGCTGGCCAGCCAGTTCGAGCGCATCCACAACTACCACATCGCCACCAGGGAGGTGGGGCAGAAGGTGCTCTTTTTGCGCAAGCTGGAGCCCGGCGGCAGCGAGCACAGCTTCGGCATCCACGTGGCCCGCATGGCCGGCATGCCGCGCGAGATCGTGGCGCGCGCCGAAGAGATCCTGCACCTGCTGGAGCAAAAGTTCGGTCAGGACGAAGGGGCGCGCCCCGAACGCAAGGTGCCCAAGGTGCGCCGCCCCCGCACGGGCCAGATCGAACGCCCCCAGGCCCTGCAGCTCTCCATCTTCGACCAGCCCGACCCCCTTTGGGAAAAGGTGAAAAAACAACTGCTGGAAATGGACCTCAACACCATGACGCCCATCGAAGCCATGATGCGCCTGCACGAGCTGCGCAAGATGATTTCGGATGAGAAATAGCGT
>CAYNYN010000228.1:0-6478 GCA_964401445.1 uncultured Saprospiraceae bacterium
GCGCAACGGTACGCAACGCTTTTTCACATCTCAACATCGCGCCTTTGGTGCGTCTCAACAAGCGGCCAGCGGCCGCATATCAACATCAGGGCGTAGCCCTGTCTCAACCATAAAATCCTCGCTCATCCATCCACCAGCAGCACCACCTTGCCCGTGGTGGCGCCCGACTGGAAGAGGCGCACCGCTTCGGGTGCCTGCTCGAAGGGGAAGGTATGCCCCACGAGCGGCTTGCCGATGTCCACCTGCCGCATGTCGGCGAGGATGCGGTGCATCAGTTCGGCCTTTTCGTATAGCCAGATGAGGTTGAAGCCCATCAGCGCCTTGTTTTCCTGGGTGAGGGCCTGCGGGTCGATCTTGGGTCGCGTCAGGTACATCCACAGGATGCGCAGGTAGTTGGGGCGGTCGCTGCGGTGGGCATAGCGCGCCGAGCTGTACACCACCATGCGGCCCATGGGGGCCAGCGCCCTGAACCCTTCGACGAGGAAGCGCCCGCCGATGGTTTCCATGACGATGTTCAGTTCGCGTCCGCCGAGCGCCTCGCGCAGCTGCCGGCCAAAATCGCGTGCCTTGCCGCGCACGATGACGGCGTCGTAGCCTTCCTTTCGGCACAGCTCCACCTTTTCGGGGCGGCCCACCGTGCCGATGGTCCAGGCGTCGAAGTGCTTGGCGATGCGGTTGGCCAGGATGCCCACGCCGCCGGCGGCGCTGTGGATGAGCACCGTCTGGCCGCGCTCGATGGCGCCGAGGGTCACCAGCCCGTACCATGCCGTCAGGCCCTGCACCAGGTAGCCGGCCCCTTCGGCAAACGACCAGTCGTCGGGCAGGGGCACCACGTAGCGCGCGTCGATGTTGAGGTGGGTGGCGTAGGCGCCGAAGCGCGTCACACCCATGACGCGGTCGCCCGGCCGGAAGGTGGTCACGCCCTCGCCCACGGCCACGATCTCGCCTGCGTATTCGAGGCCGGGCACGAAGTCGCCCTTCGGCGTGGCCGAGTAGAGCCCCCAGATGGCGAAGGTGTCGGCGAAGTTGAGGCCGATGGCGCGCACGGCTACCGTCACTTCGCCCGGCCCGGGCGGCGGCAGCGGCTCGCTGATGAGGCGCAGGTTTTTGATGTCGCCTGCCTTGAGGTGCCACGCTTTGCGTTCCATGGTCGTTTCTTTTGTCGTCTGCCTGCAAAGAACCGCTTTTTTGCGAAAGCAAAAATGCAGGGCGCGAACACCCTTTCCCCTCGCCACCTCTTCCCCGTAGCCCTCGTTCCGGCTTTCGCCAAAAAAGAGGAAGGGGGCTGCTGCCAAAGGTCGGGGGCCGGGCGGTACAGTAATTGACGTTTGGGCTATCCGGGCTGCCCGAGATGCAGGGGCAATGGCTACATTTGCGAAGCCTTTGCCGGCGGCAATATGGCCCGAACGCCAGCGTTTGGTCAACGGCCGCACGGCGCTCCGTTTTTTTTCATCCCCCATACGACCATCAACCACAATGCGAACAATGGCAAAACGATTACTGCCCGGTGTGCTGGCCCTGATGGCCGGCATCGCGCTTCACGCCCAGACACCCGCCAACATCCGCCTGCATGCCCCGCTTCCGCAAAATGGCGGCAGCGAGGTGGCCTGCACCGACCAGTATGCGGGCACCGTCACGCTGACCAACTTCCAGGGGCAGAGCAACGACTTCAACCCGCCCAATACCATCTATCTGTGCTTTGGCGACCAGTTCGATATCGTGCACAATGGCGATGCCGACCTCACGGGCGATCCGCAGCCGTCCACCACGCCCGGCATCGGCTATGCCTTCTACGACTGTCCGCCCACGGTGAGCGGGCCCGACCTGAGCTCCATCGTGGCCGACCCCTGCGTCAACCAGACCAGCCCCATCATCCTGGGCGGGGTGCCGGTGCCGCAGACGCAGGGCATCTGGGTGGCGGCCGACCAGCCGGACGGCAACCTGACCGTCGTCAACGACGGCACGCTGCAGGAAGCTTTCAACGGCGGCACGCCGGCGCCCATACAGTTCTGGTTTGCGCCCATCACCATCGACGATTTCGCCACGCTGGGCTACGAGCAGGCCAGCGGCGGCGGCCCTGCCGGCCCCTGCGTCAATGCCAATGTGGCGGCGGCTTTCTCGGTGGTGTACCTCAACGCCATCGAGGCCAGCTCGATCAACGTCAGCGGCTGCTCAGGCTCGTTCCAGGTGCGGGGCGGCTTGCCCGAATGGGATGGCAGCGCCTACAGCATCAGCATCGTGCACACCACTGACCCCGCGCTGATGGGCACCATCACCAACGGCACGCCCAACCATGGCGACAACGTGGCTTTCAGCGTGCCGGCGCCGGGTACCTACGAGGTGACCATCGCCGATGGCAAGAGCTGCGAGGCCGTCTTCACGGTCGACATGAGCTCGTGCACGGGCGTCACCTTCGCCCTGCCCATCATGGGCGTGCAGCCCGGCGACACGGTCTGCCTGCCGCTCACGGTGAGCAACTTTACTGACATCCTTTCCGCCCAGTTTTCGCTCAGCTACGACCCGGCGGTGGTGCAGTTCCTCTATGCCGACAACTTCAATCCCAACATGCCCTGGCTGTCGGACGCCAACTTCAACGATACGGGCAACGGCATTGCCTTCTCGTGGAACGACCTGTCGCTCAACGGCGTGACCCTGCCCGATGGTGCCGTCGCTTTCGAGCTGTGCTTCGAGGCCGTCGGCATGGAAGGCGAGGCCTCGCCGGTGGATTTCACCGACCAGCCTACGCCGCCCGAGGTGACCGACTTCAACGGCAACGTGCTCAACTTCAACACGCAGAACGGCGTGATCTTCATTTCGAGCACGCCCGTGGGCCTGGTAGTCGATGCCACGGGCGTCACCTGCTTCGGCGACACCGACGGCAGCTTCACGGCCACGGCCTATGGCGGCACGCCGCCCTACGAGCTGACGTGGGAGCTGCTGGGCAGCGGCAGCCCGCAGGGGCCGGCCGTGATCAACACCAACGGCGGATCGTTTACCGCCATGAACCTGGCGCCCGGCCAGTACGCCCTCACCCTGAGCGATGCTTCGACGCCGCCCATCGTGGTGAGCGACACCATCGAGATCGTCGAGCCGCCGCAGGTGAACGTCATCTTCAACGAAAACCAGCCCGACTGCAACGGCCAGCCCGGCAGCGTCGAGGCCATCCTCATTCGCGACAGCGTCATCATCACCAACCCCATCAGCCAGTTCCACTTCGAGTGGAATACGGGCGACACGATGACCACCATCAGCAACGTGATGTCGGGCATCTATTCGCTCACCGTCACCGAGCGCAGCACCGGCTGTGTGGTGACGGGCCAGACCTTTTTGCCGCAGCCCGCACCCATCGACATCACGGCTACCGTCAACAGCGCCTCCTGCACCGGCAAGCCCGACGGCACCGTCATGGTGTCGGTGAGCGGGGGCACCACCGCCACGGGCGCCTATACGTTCAACTGGCCCGACATCCCGCTCGTGGTCACGGCCCCCATGTCGAACATCAACAACATCGAGAGTGGCAGCTACCGCCTCTACGTAACCGACGACAACGGCTGCGTGGACTCGGCCCTGGTCGTCGTGCCGGCCGACACGATCCTCAGCCTCAACGCCGTCATCACGCCCGTGACGTGTAACGGCGGCAGCGACGGCTCCATCTTCGTGGCAGGCACCACCAACCCGCCGCCGCCCTTTACGCCCTACAGCTTCACCTGGTTCCCCTCGTGGGTGACGGCCACCTCTACGCCGACCACCAGCACCGCATCCGGTTTGCCGGCAGGCGACTACATCGTGCGCATGGACGACACGCGCGGCTGCCACGTGGATACGACCATCACGCTCGAAGAGCCGCCCCTGCTCGAGGCCTCCTTCATCGAGGTGGTGCCCGAGTCGTGTCAGCCCGGCGGCGACGGAGCGCTCACCGTGGGCGTGAGCGGCGGGGTGTACCCCTACAGCTACGCCTGGAACTTCGACCCGACGCTCACCGACTCGGTGGCTACCAGCCTGAGCGGTGGCACCTACGAGGTGACCATCACCGACGACAACGGCTGCCAGGCCGTCATCGACACCTTCATCACGACGCCCGTGCCGCCCGTGGTGGACAGCATCCCGACCGATACGGTGAGTTGCCCCACCAGCGCCGACGGCATGCTCACCGTGTACGCTTCGCCGGGCAATGCGCCCATCACGGGCTATGCCTGGTCGAACGGCGGCAGCGGCCCGACGATCACGGGCCTGGCGCCCGGCACCTACGCCGTCAGTATCACGGCCGCCGACGGCTGCGTGACGGTGGATACGGGCTACGTCGTCGTGCCCGACCCGATGGTGATCGACAGCATCGGCACCGAGCCGCCCCTCTGCCCGGGCGATGGCGGCGGCACCATCACCGTATTCGTCAGCGGCGGCACGCCGCCCTATTACTTCGAGTGGTCCACCGGCCTGCAGGGGCAGGGCTTCGCCGTGCTCAGCGGCGGCAACATCACGGCGGGCGACTATTCGGTCACCATCACCGACGCGTCGGGATGCGAACCCCTCACGGCCGACATCACGCTCGAAGATCCGCCCGCCATCGTGGTGGATTTCAGCGGCATCGACTCGGTGAGCTGCTTCAACGCCATGGGCGTGCCCTGCGACGGCCAGGCCACGGCCACGGCCATGTACAGCGACGGCAGCAGCGGCACCTTCACCTTCACCTGGAACTCGCCCGACGGCACCGTCTCGGGCGTGTCGAGCAGCACGGCCACGCAGCTGTGCCAGGGCATGCAGCCCGTGACCGTCTCCGACGGCGTGTGCTTCGTCATCGATTCGGTGTTCATCCCCGCGCCCGACACGCTGACCACCGGCCAGCCCACTTTCAGCGAGCGCGTGAGCTGCTTCGGCGCCGCCGATGGCAGCATCACGCTGACGCCCAAGGGCGGCACGCCGCCCTATGCCATCAGCTGGGACAACGCCATGAGCGGCTCGCCCATCACGGGTTTGCCGGCAGGCACCTACATGGCCACCATCACCGACGCCAAGGGCTGTATGACCACCGTCAGCGTGCCGGTGGACGAGCCGCCGCCCCTCCAGATCGCGCTCGACCCCACCAACACGCAAGACGTGACCTGCGCCGACGGCATGGACGGCCGCATCGGCGTCTTCGCCACGGGCGGCAACACCGACATCGGCCCCGTGACCTACAACTGGGACAACGGACTGCCCGCCCAGAGCGTGGTGAGCAACCTGGGCGCCGGCACCTACAGCGTCACGGCCACCGACGTGAAGGGCTGCACCGACACGCTCACCGTCACGCTCAACGAGCCCGAGCCCATCCGTTTCGAGCTCGACAGCATCCCGCCCATACCGTGCTTCGGCGATCCGACCTACGTGTCGGTCATCGACGCCAGTGGCGGCAACCCCGGCGATTATCGATTCAGCGTGGACGGCGGCATCAAGGAGCCGCTGGGCGCCGTCATTCCCGTCTTCGGGGGCGAGCACCTCATCCAGGTGTTCGACGCCAGCAACTGCGCGGCCGACACCACCATCAACCTCGCCGAGCCGGCCCAGCTCATCGTCGAGATCGACGACGAATACGTGGTGGAGCTGGGCGACACGCTCACCCAGCTGACGCCATTCGTCAATCTGCCCTACGACACCATCATCTGGACGCCGCCCACGGGCCTGTCGTGCAGCACCTGCCCCAATCCCGTCTTCATGGGCACGGAAGACCAGCAGTACGTCATCACCGTCATCGACGCCAATGGCTGCTCGGCCACGGCGACCACCTACGTGCGCGTCGATCTCAACCGCAACGTCTATATCCCCAACATCTTCTCGCCCAACAACGACGGCATCAACGACATCTTCCAGCCCAGCCTGGGCCTGGGCGTGCTGGGCGTGCGCAGCATGCGGGTGTTCGACCGCTGGGGCAGCCTCATCTTCGACATGAACCAGAGCGATGCCCTCCAGCCCCGCTGGGACGGCACCTTCCGCGGCCAGCCCGTACAGCAGGGCGTCTACGTGTACATGATCGAAGTGGAGTTCCTCGACGGTACCATCCTCACCTACCGCGGCGACGTGACCGTGGTGCGATAACTTTTCAGCGTTTGCCTTTCGGCAAATGCCGCCCGCAGGGGGCGCCAGTAGCTGCCTGGCGTCCCCTGTGTGGTTATTCGCAACCCGATCCGGTCCGGGACTCGCTGACGATGGACGATAGTTGCCAGAGAATTTTTTGAGTCCCCTGAAAAAAATGGTTGAGGGTTGAGCGTTGAGGGTTGAGCGTTTGAGTTTAAGGTTTATAGTTTAGTGTTTAAACTTGATTTCCAACATTGTTATGAATGCGACTTGGGCATCCATCGTCTATCGTCCATCGTCCATCGACTTTTTGCAGTAGACTCAGTAGACTCATTTTTGAAATGGAGAAGAGAGAAGTACCGGATGTCCTTACAAGTTGCAGGCCTGAACATTTTTCAGGCCAAACAGAGTTGGTGAAGAGCTTGTGAAA
>CAYNYN010000229.1:0-6424 GCA_964401445.1 uncultured Saprospiraceae bacterium
GGGTAGTGGCCGATTCCTTCGAGGCGCACCACGGTGGCAGGGCTGTGTCGTTCCATCCAATCGGCGATGTGCGCACCCGAGATCGGGTCTTCCACGCCGTTGAGGTGCACCAGGGGACAGGGCGGGTGCTGCAGCACGTCCACCCATCGGGTGCGATGCTCCATTCTTTCGCGCATGTAGCCGATGAGGCGGGGCAGCACGCGTTTGCCCTGGTTGTGGGTGATCAGTTGCCAGAAGGCGTCGATCAGGCCATCGTCGGGCGGCTGGCTTTCGCCAAAAATGCGGCGGAAGGTGCGGCGCAGGGTGCCCTTGTTCCAGAAAGGCAATAGCAGGGGACCCAGCGGCGAAGCCATCAGGTGCTGCACCAGCCGGGGCCGGTGCAGACCCGGCACGATGCCGCCATTGAGCAGCACGACCCCGGCGAGCGCCGGCGTGGCCACCCCCTGCTGCGCGCGCCAGCGCGTGCGCCACATGAGCTCCTGTGCCACCGTGTCGCCGTAGTCGTGTGCAAGGATGGCATAGCGCTTCACGCCTTTTGCCCGTAGCAACAGTTCCACCATGTCGGCCTGATCGTGCAGCGAGTAGCGGTATCGCCGCGGTTTGTCCGAAAAGCCGAAGCCGATGAAGTCGGGCGCCAGCACGCGGAAATGGCGCACCAGCTCGGGCCAGAGGAGGTGATAGTCCCACGAAGAAGTAGGGAAGCCATGCAGGAGGAGCAGGGTGGGGCCCTGGCCCGCTTCCTTTACGAAGATGTGGTGGCGCTTGTGGAAAAACCACTCGTGCTGGCTCTTCCATGCGTGCGGTGCGTATGCCATCGCGCGATCTTTTGATCCGAATGCCGTTTGGTGAATCCCTTGTTTGTCAGAGTTTTTCGAAAGCAGGGTGAAAAAACGCAAAACAAAGCGATATTGTGTAATTCACTGATTTACAGTATCTTTGCGGCTCTTTTGAAAAAAGCAGGTGATGAAAATTACCGCACACCTTTCGAA
Organism: uncultured Saprospiraceae bacterium; assembly: GCA_964401445.1. Lineage (GTDB taxonomy): Bacteria > Bacteroidota > Bacteroidia > Chitinophagales > Saprospiraceae > WFYJ01. Next base: position 990 of record CAYNYN010000229.1, read on the forward strand.
CCCTGTGAACCAAATGGCGTTGAGGATGCGTACAAACTGGCATCAAATATTTGATTATCATAAATTTGAAAAGATTTTCAGGGGCAAACACGTTGAGAAAACACCTGTAAATCCCGAACACCACATATCCAAAATCGACCCCATGAACACTTTTGCACGCCTGCTGCTGCCGGCGGCACTGCTCGTTTTTCTCTGGAGTTGCGACGAGCCCCGAACCCGAAAAATCGAAAAAGCTTCGGTTTCGACCGAATTTGCCCTTCCGGCAGCAGCCAACCCATCGACCGATTACACCGTTTCGCGTCGGGGCAAGATCCTGGGCGCGAAGCCACTGCCTGCCCTGTTTACTCCTGCCTGGGTGGACACGCTCGAATTTCCCGTCATCGATGATCGCCTGGCCCTTGCGCTGCAGCACCAGTTGCGCGTGCTGGAACAGGCGGGACCCGAGGTGTTTCGCATTGGCGATCGCGAGGTGCGCAAGGAGGAGATGGCCCAGGTGATTGGCTACCTGCTCGAGCGCAAGGGCATGGCCCCCATGGATGCCGAGCTTTTCCTCGAAGCCATGCAGTCGTGGGGCAAGGACCGGCGCGGCCACGTCCGCATGACGGGTTACTATGCGCCGGTGCTGGAAGTGAGCCACACGCGCACCGAGCGTTTCTGGTATCCGATCTACAGCTATCCGGACGATTGGGAAGGGCCCCTGCCCACGCGCGCCGAGATCGACGGCCAAGGGGTGCTGGAAGGGAAAGCCGAGGTGGTAGCCTGGGCGGCCGACCCCGTCGACGTCTATTACCTGCAGCTGCAGGGCAGTGGCTATGCCACCTTCGTGGATACGGGCGAGAAGTTCGTGCTCACATTCGACGGCACCAATGGCCATCCCTATCGCAGCATAGAGGCCTGGCTGATGCAGCGCGAGGATCTGCGCATCGGCAACCTCAGCATCGCCGGTGTCAAGCGTTTCCTGAAGCAGCATCCCGAGATCCGCGATACGGTGCTGTTTGCCAACCCCTCGTATGTCTTCTTCCGCTTGCGCAAAGGCATCATCAAGGGGGCCGGCAACGTGCCGCTGATGGAAGGCATCTCGGTAGCTGCCGATCCCGACTATTTCCCCTTGGGAAGCGTGTTGCTGGCCTGGGTGCCGGAATACGATCGCAAGGGGCGCCTGACGGGCCACTCGTTCAAGTTGCTGCTGCCGCAGGACACGGGCGGCGCCATTCGGGGCCCGGGCCACCTCGACATCTTCAGCGGCGTGGGCAAGACGGGCGAGCGTCAGGCCGGCATGCGCCATCACTACGGCCGCGTGTGGGTGTTGCTGCCCAAGTCGCGGGGCCAGCTCGCCTTCCAGCCCGTGCCCTTGCCGTAAGGAGCGCGAGCCACAGCGCGCAGTCATATCTCGCCAACTCCATAAAAAACGGGAGCACATCTTGCGATGGCTCCCGTTGCTTTTTTGCGGGCGAAGCCCGGCTGGGCTACATCAGTAGCTGAACTGCTCCAGCTTGCTGAAGTGGAAAGCGATCTCGCGCTCGGCATTCTCGTCCGAGTCGGCGCCGTGGATGGCGTTTTCGCCAATGCTCTTGGCAAAGAGGGCGCGGATGGTGCCCGGGGCTGCTTCGGCGGGATTGGTGGCACCGATCAGCTTGCGGAAGTCTTCCACGGCATTCTCTTTTTCGAGTACGGCGGCTACGATGGGGCCCGACGACATGAACTCGACCAGCTCCTGGTAGAAGGGGCGTTCGCGGTGTACGGCGTAGAACTCGCCGGCCTTTTCGGGCGACAGATGTTCCATCTTCATGGCGACGATCTTGAAGCCGGCCGCGTTGATCTTTTCGAGGATGGCACCGATATGCCCGGCACGCACGGCATCGGGCTTGATCATGGTAAACGTGCGGTTTCCAGCCATTGGCCTGTTGGTTTTTTTGTTCAAAAATGAATTGGTTGCAAAAAGCGCCGCAAAGGTAGGGAATGCGCGCGCATGTCGCAGCCTCGTCAGGCCAAAGCTTGTCGGTGGCGTGCGCGGTCCGTTTTGTTTATCGGCCACTTTTGCGGAAATTCGCCTCCTGTTTTTTGACCCATCGCCATCGAATGGATGCACTGAATCGACTGAAAGCGCTGATGGAGCAGCCGCGCAAGGTGCTGCTCACCTCGCATCGCAATCCCGACGGCGATGCCATCGGCTCCATGCTGGGCCTGTATCATCTGCTGCGCAAGCGGGGGCACGAGGTGGCGATGGCCGTGCCCAGCGCCTTTCCCGAGTTCCTGGACTGGATGCCGGGGGTAGATCAAATCCTCATCCACGACGACCAGGCCGAGGCCTGCAGCCCCGTGGCCGACGGCGCCGAGGTGGTGTTTTACCTCGATTTCAACGATATCGAACGCATCGACAAGCTGGGTGAGCTGTGTCATGCTACCGAGGCCTTCAAGGTGATGATCGACCACCACCTCGAACCTCAGGAGGGCATCGTAGACTACATGCTGTCGGTGCCTTCGGCCAGCTCCACCTGCGAGCTGGTGTGGGACTTCATCCATCTCATGGGCTGGCAGGACCAGATCGATTGCCGCGTGGCCGAATGCCTGTTTACAGGCCTGCTGACCGATACGGGGGGGTTCAAGTATGCCACCTCGCCCAAGGTGTATCGGCTGGCGGCCGAGCTGGTGGAAAAGGGCGTCGATGACGTGGTGCTGCAGGACCGCCTCTTCAACTCGATGACCGAGAAGCAGCTGCGCCTCTTGGGGCATGCCCTGGCGCACCGCATGGAGATCCTCGACGAGTACCATACCGGCATCATCACGCTGACGAAAAAGGACTACGAGCGCTTCGAGATCGCACGAGGTGATACGGAAGGCATCGTCAACTACCTGTTGAAGCTGCGCAACGTCAAGCTGGCTGCCTTCATCCACGAGCAGCCGACCATCACCAAGATATCGCTGCGCTCGAAAGGCGACCTGTCGGTTCAGGAGATCGCCCAGAAGTACTTCAAGGGGGGCGGCCACAAGAATGCATCGGGCGGCTACAGCTATATCGGGCTGGGGCCTACGGTGCGCAAGTTCAAGTCGGTTTTGCCCAAAATCAAGGACCAGCTCGAGCGCGTGGCCGAGCTGCCCGATCCGTGCCATTCGGCCGACGACGAGTCGCCCGAAGCCGAGGGCTGAGTTTGGCGAAAGCCGGAAAAGCGGTTTGCTGGGTCGGCAAGGCGACGATGGACGATAGACGATAGACGATGGACTATCTATGATGGACGGCGTAACGCGTCACGGAATCACCTTCAACCCTCAACCAAATGACTCATCACAGCATCAAAAAAAGACGAAACCAGTTATGAAAAAGCATCTTTTGTGGTACCTGCCTGCGCTCGTGTTGCTGATGCAGGCCTGTGGCCAGGAGCCGAAGGAAGGCACGACGGAATCCGGCTTTCGGTACATTCATTACATCCAGAACGACGGTCCCAAGCCTCAGCCCGGCGACGTGGTCTCTTTTCACGCCTATCAGTACATGGGCGACTCCGTCGTCTTCTCCACGCGTGAGCGGGGCCGTGCCGCCTCGGTGCTCATCCCCACGACCGAGGTGAAATCGACCAATCCCTCGCCCATCGTCGAGGCCGTCAAGCTCATGAGCGTGGGCGACAGCATGTCGGTGTTCTATCCGCTCGACTCGCTGCCGCGCAAGCCCCGCGGCTATGAAAATGCCAGCGAGGTGCGCTACGACGTGGTGGTGACCGAGATCAAACCCCAGGAAAGGGTGGCCCAGGAACAGCAGGAAGCCAGCCAGGCCGCCGAGGAAGCCAAGGCGCGCGAGCCGGAGGTGGCCCAGCGCGTGGCCCGCTACCTCGAGGAGTTCAAGCAAGGCAAGCTCGACGATCAGCTGATGGCCCTCGATTCGGGCCTGCTCATGCTCGTCATCGAGCCGGGCAATGGGCCGGAAGTGCAGCTGCGCCAGCCCGTCAAGGTGCACTACTACGGCGTGCTGCAGGCCGACGGCAAAATGTTCGACAACTCGTTCCGGCGCGGGCAGCCCTTCCAGTTCTACCCCGGCGTGGGCATGGTCATCAAGGGCTGGGACATGGCCATTCCGCGGCTGCGCGAGGGCGCCAAGGCCCTCATCTTCGTGCCCTCGGCGCTGGGCTACGGCAAGGCCGGCAACCCGCCTGCCATCCCGCCCGATGCCGATCTGGTGTTCTACGTCGAGGTGGTGAAAGCAGGCAAGTAAGCGCCAACCATTTGCGGTATAAGGCGTTTCTTTGCGGGCCCCCGCGCGGGGCCGGTCTGCAAGGACGGTATCATGGTTTAACCCCGGGTTTGCCTTTCGGCAAATCCTACAAACCTGGAAGCACATGACCCAGGATCAGATGAAGGAGCTCAAGGAGCGCCTCGCCCTCTTAAGGAGGTATCTTTGACGTCGATAGACGCAAACTCGAAATCGAAGACAAGGAAACGCAGTCGGCCGACCCCGACTTCTGGAACGATCCCGAACGGGCCCAGTCCATCCTCAAGGAGCTGAAGAGCCACAAGTACTGGGTTGAAGCCTACCGCGAGGTGGAAAGCCTCGTGGAAGACCTCGAGGTGCTGGCCGAGTTCCAGAAAGAGGGCGAAGCCACCGAAGAAGAGGTGGAGGCCAAGTACCAGGAAGCCTTCAAGGCGCTCGAGGATCTGGAGTTTCGCTCCACCCTCAACAAGCCCGAAGACGAGCTGGGCTGCATCCTCGAGATCAATGCCGGCGCAGGCGGCACCGAAGCCTGCGACTGGGCCGAGATGCTGCTGCGCATGTACACCATGTGGGCCGAGAAAAAAGGCTTCAAGGTCAGCCTGCTCAACCGGCAGGAGGGCGAGGTGGCCGGCATCAAGAGCGCCGAGCTCGAGATACAGGGCGATTTTGCCTTTGGCTTGCTCAAGGGCGAGAACGGCGTGCATCGACTGGTGCGCATCAGCCCCTACAACGCCCAGGGCAAGCGCATGACCTCGTTCGCTTCGGTCTTCGTGCACCCGCTGGTCGACGACCGCATCGAGGTCGAGATCAACCCGGCCGACCTCGAATGGGACACCTTCCGCGCCAGTGGCGCCGGTGGCCAGCACGTCAACAAGACCGAGTCGGCCGTGCGCGTGCGCCACTTGCCGTCGGGCATCGTGGTCGAGTGTCAGCAGGAGCGCTCGCAGCACCAGAACCGCGAAAAGGCCCTGCAGATGCTGAAGTCGCGCCTCTACGAGCGCGAGCTGCAAAAGATGCTCGAAGAGCGCAACAAGCTCGAGGCCGAGAAAAAGAAGAACGAGTGGGGTAGTCAGATACGCAGCTACGTGCTCGACGACCGCCGCGTCAAAGACCACCGTACCGGCTACCAGACGGGCAACACCGATGCCGTGCTCGACGGCGAGATCGACGAGTTTCTCAAGGCCTACCTGATGAACAAGGAAGAGACGGTGTAGGCAGCGCCGGATGCCGGCTCGAA
>CAYNYN010000230.1:0-6419 GCA_964401445.1 uncultured Saprospiraceae bacterium
CTCACTCTGCCGGGTTGAACACCACCGTATAGATAAACACGAACAGCATGGAGAAGATGAAGCTCAGCCCCGTTTTCAGCAGTATCTCGCCGAGCCAGACGAATGTAAAGGCTTCCACCGAAAAGTAAAAAAGCAGGTGCAGCAGCATCAGCGTGGCGCTGTAGCGCAAAAACCACCCCAGCCCCAGGCGCCAGGCCGTCGGGCTGTAGTTGACGTTGTAGCCACCTCGCGGCTCCAGGTAGCGCAGGACGAAGGCACGGGCGAAAGCGGTGAAGGTGGTCGCACTGGCGTGCAGGCCCGGTGTCTGGTAAAACAGATCCACGGCTATCCCCAAGAGGAAACCCAGCAGGACCACCAGCGGGCGAGGCGTGCGCAGGGGCAGCAGCAGGATGAAGAGCGGATAGAGGACGATGTGGAAATAGGGCCACTCCATGGCGATGCGCCGAAGGATCAGCCCCTGTAGCAACAGCAGCACGACGAAGCGAACGGTATTGGTCAGTATGGTGGCGTTCATTGCTGCGTGGCAATTTTTGTGGACACGAATTCGGGGGCAGCGGGCCGGCGCAGCACGAACACGCGGTTGAGCCGCGCGAAGTCGGTGCTCAGTGCCACTTCGAGCTGGATGAAGGCCCCGCCCGGCATCTCGCGCACCGCCGTCACGTGTCCCACCGGTATGCCTTTCGGAAAAATGGCCGAATAGCCGCTGGTGATGACCAGGTCGCCCTTTTCGACATCGGCATAGCTGGGGATGTCTTCGAGCAGGGCCACATTGGGTGCGGGGCCTTCCCAGCGCAGCGAGCCGAAGTAACCCGAGCGGGCGATCATGGCACTGAGCCGCGCCTGTCTGTTGATGAGCGGCAGCACCAGGCTGTAGCCGTCGTTGGTGGCCTTGACGATGCCGGCGGCCCCTTCGCGCGTGACGACGCCCATGAGTGGCTGGATGCCGTGGCGTCGGCCTTTGTCGATGATGAAGAAATTGTTGGGCGAGGCGATGCTGTTGCTTACTACCGTGGCCGGATAGACGGCAATCGCGTGGGTGGTGTCGAAGGCGAGCGTGTCGGCACTGCAGGCAGTTTGCAACTGCTGGATAAAGGCTTTTTGCTCGAGCAGGGAATCGATCAGGGCGGCGTTCTGCGCTGCGAGTTGTTCGTTGATGTCAGCGAGGCTCAGATAGTCGGATGCGCGTTGCAGCCGCTCGTCAATTTTGTTGACGATGAGATTGATGCTGTTGTCGAAAATGGCGCGCTGCCCCTCATTGTAGCGTACGATCAGCCAAAAGCTGAGGCTCTCCAGCAGGAGAAACAGCAGAAAGCCGCCGTATCGCACAAACAGAAGAAACAGATCGCGCATGAAGCAGGTGCTTTGTTTTTCCCATAGCCCGTGATGGCTGCGCCCCAACCGGCGCATGGCGGCTTTTCAGGGTAGCATGGCGTCACGACGGATATGCTCGTCAGGGACGAGGGGGAGGCCCTTGCCTCAGACGCTTCGGCGGTCGATGAGGAAGGTAAAGCGGTCCGTATTCTTGAGCGCGATGCCGGTGCCGCGCACCACGGCGCGCAGCGGGTCTTCGGCCACGTGCACGGGCAGCTTCGTCTTGGCGGCGATGCGCTTGTCCAGACCGCGCAGCAGCGCGCCACCCCCCGTCAGGTACAGGCCCGTGCGGTAGATGTCGGATGCCAGCTCGGGCGGCGTCTGCTCCAGCGCCTTGAGGATGGCATCCTCGATCTTGGCGATCGACTTGTCGAGGGCATGCGCGATTTCCGAATACGAGACGACTGTCTGCTTGGGGATACCCGTCATCATGTCCCGGCCATTGACGGCGAAGTCTTCGGGCGGGTTGTCGAGTTTGGGCAGGGCCGAGCCGACGTGGATCTTGATCTGTTCGGCGGTGCGCTCCCCGATCAGCAGGTTGTGCTCCCGCTTCATGTAGTTGATGATGTCGGCGGTGAGCTCGTCGCCGGCAATGCGGATCGACTGGTCGCACACGATGCCCGACAGGGCGATGACGGCGATCTCGGTGGTCCCACCCCCGATGTCGATGACCATGTGTCCGATAGGCTCTTCCACGTCGAGGCCGATGCCGAGGGCCGCCGCCATGGGCTCGTGGATGAGGTAAGTCTCCTTGCTGTCCACGTGGTCGGCCGACTCGAATACGGCGCGTTTCTCCACTTCCGTAATGCCCGACGGGATACAGATGACCATCTTCAGATGGCTGAAAAAGCGCCGACGCGTGCCGAGCATGTTGATGAAGCCCTTGATCATGCTCTCGGCCGCCTGGAAATCGGCAATGACGCCGTCCTTGAGCGGACGAACGGTCTTGACGTTCTCGTGTGTCTTCTCGTGCATCATCATGGCGCGCTTGCCCACCGCGATGGTCTGACCCGTGCGGCGGTCAATGGCCACGATGGAAGGTTCATCCACCACCACCTTGCCGTCCTGGATGATCAGCGTGTTGGCCGTACCCAGGTCGATCGCAAGCTCTTGCTTGAACAGACTGAACAATTTCTCTTGATTTTTAAGCCCTTACCATGGTTGCTACTCCGGTGCGTTGCGCACCACCCTCCTCGGAATGCCGAATCGAGCTACAAAGCAACGCAAATTTCTGCTGAAAAGGAAAATGCACCAATAGCCGACTTTGTTTGCAATCGAAATGGCATCTGTCATGGCATTCCCTTCGCTTTTGGCCCGGCTGTCACCACGGTCATCGTCTCGGGCTGGAGCCAGGTGGCGGCAAGGGCTTGCAGCTCCTCGGGGGTGGTGTGGTAGAGGACGTGGCCGATGCGTTCCAGCATGTCTGGCGGCGAGTCTTCGAACAGAGGCGTGCGGATGTAGTCGGCCTGGTTGAAGGGGCCGTCCACATTGGCGAGCATGTTGCCCAGCAGGTAGTGGCGCACCATCTGCAGTTCGCTCTGGTCGGGGGGGCGTGCGGTGAGGTTGTGCAAGGCGGCAAAAATTTCGCGCAAGGTCTCGTGCACGCGTTCGGGGGCCACCTGCGTGGTGATGTAGAAGTAGCCCGAGTGGCGCATCATCTCCAGGTCGGCGTAGATGCTGTAGGTGTAGCCCAGCTTTTCGCGGATGCGCTTGATGAGGCGCGACCCGAAATAGCCGCCCAGGATCTGCGTGAGCACGTACATGGCCGGGAAGTCGGGATGGCTGCGCGGCCACAGCCTGCGGCCTACATAGATGGCCGTTTGCGACTGATGGGGCATGTCGACGTGGCGGCGCCCGCCATGAGGGGGCAGGGGCGGGATGGCTTTGGGTGGTGCGGGTGCCCCCTGGCGGGGCAGCTGGCTCAGGGCTTCGTGCACCAGCCGCAGGAGGCGGTCGTTGAGGCGGCCGCTCAGCAGGGCAAAGGCATTGGCTGCGTGGAAGTGCTCGGTGGCGAAGCGCTGCAGATCGGCGCGCGTCAGGGCATCGTATGCGGCGGGCGTGCTGTTGTAGCCATACGGGTGGTCGGAGCCGAAAATCATCTCCGTGAAGGTGCGATAAGCCACCACGTCGGGTTTCTGCAGGTCGACCAGCAGGCTGGCCTTGCTTTGCTCGATGAAGGTGGACAGCTCGTCGTCGGGGAAGGCCGGGCAGGTGACCACCTCGACAAGCAGGGGCAGCAGCTCTTCGAAGTATCGGGTGAGGCTGAACAACGACACCTCCAGCCCGTCCATGAGGTAGGTGGTGCCCATGCTTGCGCCAAAAAAGTCGACCTGCTCGGCGATCCAGGTGCCCGTGTGGTGGCAGCTGCCTTCCAGCATCAGGTCGCACACGCCGCGCGCCACCAGCGGCTTGTGTTCGGTCCATCGCCCGCCGAAGAAGGCCAGGTCGAGCCGCGCCACCTCGAGCTGGCCCGCGTCGAGGCAGTACAGCTTCAGCCCGTTGGGCAGGGTGAAGACCTTGGGCTGGGGGCTGCGCAGCGTTTCGAGCGGTCGCAATGGCGGCATCTTGCTTCGGTCGGGCATGGCCTGTGGTGCTGATGAGTGGTTTGCCGGGGGTACCAACTGTGATCGGCCCGGATCCCGTTTTGCGAAAGCAAAAGAGCGGGCCGGGCGTTGCGGGTGCAAAGGTAGGCGCCCGGGCGGAGTTTGGCTTTTCCATCCTCATGCGTGAGGGGAGCCATCAATCGCAGTTCATATGACACAGAGTTTCACAGAGTACTCACAGAGGGCCACAGAGTTGGGTGAAATCGGGCGAATCGGCGCAACCGGCAAAATCGGGTGTCGGTTCCTCGCATCCTCAGTTCTCGATTTACAGCTATTCACACCCTGTGGAAATTTAGCAATGCACAAATGACAGAAATTCGCTTCCTTGCCCTGTGTAGTGCCTATTTTTGCGGGGTTGAACCCCTGAGTATCATCCACAGGCCATCCGTTCGGCCTTTGGCACAGCCAAAAAGAACCAACGCCATGAAATTTACCGTATCCTCTGCGTCTCTGTTGCGCGAACTGCAAAAAGCTGCCGGCGCCATCGCGTCGAATGCGTCGATGCCCATACTGGAAGATTTTCTGTTCGAGATCGATGGCGATACCCTGCACATCACGGCCAGTGATCTGGAGACGACCATCCGCTCCTCGATGAGCGTGCAGGCGGATGGCAAGGGCAAGGTGGCCATTCCGGCCAAGATCCTGCTCGACACGCTCAAGGCCTTGCCCGAGCAGCCCGTGACCATCGCCGTCAACGAAGACAACTTCGGTGTCGAGATCACCTCTTCCTTCGGCAAATACCGCCTGGCTGGCGAGGACGGCGAAGATTACCCCACCGTGCCGCAGCCCGAAGAGGTGGACAGCGTGGTGCTGGGCGCCGAAATACTGTCGCGCGGCATCAGCCGCACCCTGTTTGCCACCAGCAACGACGAGCTGCGTCCGGCCATGAACGGCGTGTTCTTCGAGGTGGACTTCAGCAGCATCACTTTCGTGGCCACCGATGCGCACAAGCTGGTCAAGTACACCTTCAGCGGCATCGAGAGCCAGGTGTCGGCCTCGTTCATCGTGCCGAAAAAATCGCTCAACCTCCTGAAGAACGACCTGCCTGCCGACGCCGAGGTGACCATGTCGTTCAATCGCACCAACGTCTTCTTCTCGTTCGACAACACCCATTTTGCCGTCCGGCTGATCGATGCGCGCTATCCCGACTATCAGGCCGTCATCCCTGTGGAAAACCCCAACAAGCTGACGGTGAACCGGCAGGATCTGCTCAGCTCGCTCAAGCGCATCGCCATCTATGCCAACAAGACGACCAACCAGGTGATGTTCAGCATCGCCAACGACAGCCTGACCATCTCGACGCAGGACCTCGACTTCTCGAACGAGGCCACCGAGCAGCTGCCCTGCACCTATGAAGGCGAGCCGCTCGAGATCGGCTTCAACGCCAAGTTCCTCATCGAGATGCTGAGCGTGCTCGACAGCGAGGAGGTGCGCATGGAGCTGTCCAATCCGACGCGCGCCGGCATCCTCGTGCCCGTGGAGCAGCCGGAGAACGAGTCCATCCTGATGCTCGTCATGCCCGTGATGCTGGGCGTGTGAGCGTGGCGCCGCCGCTGCCAGCCGGGTTTGAGGGGGCCATCCCTTCAAACCCGGTCGTTTTTTGGTAGCATAATTGCGACTTTTGCCCCAACCAAACCCCACCACCCCATGAAACACATCCAAACCCTTGCGATCGTCGCGGCCCTCCTCGTCCTCGCTTCCTGCCAGCCCGGCCCCGATCCCGACTCGCCCGAGTATGCCGTACGTACCTGGCAACGGCTCGTCGATGAAAACCATTTTGCGGAAGCAAAACAGTGGGGCACGCCCACCACACAGCGCTGGCTCGACCTGATGAGCGAGCTGATCGGCGAGGGCGACACCACCTCCGTGACGCAGACGGTGTTCGAAAAACTGGACTGCACCGTGGCCGACAGCACGGCATGGTGCGTCTATCAGGTGCGCGAGGAGGGCGAGCTCATTCAGGACACTTTCTGGCTGGTGCGCCACGACGGGCGCTGGCTCGTCGATCTGAAGGAGGAGGCGCTGGACATGAGCGATCAGTGGATGGAGGAAATATTCCCACCCTATCCGCCGGCCCTCCCCGACACGACCCGCCAATGAACTCCATGTTGCGCAAGGACGCATAAGCCCAGTACAATGTGGTTTGGGAAAAACCGACATCGAGGGGCGAGCGGGTAGTTCCGCGTATTTCCAGAAAGGGTTTGAAGAACCGAGTATCTGATGGTTGAGACAGGGCTGCGCCCTGATGTTGATACGCCGCTGGCGCGGCGATGTTGAGACGCGGCTTCGCCGCGATGTTGAGATAAAAACGTTGCGCACCGTTGCGTCCCCGATTGGCATCGGGACAGGCGTAGCGTCGTTGCGTGAGAAACGAGATAGCACCGATTTACCCGGTTTTACCGATTCACCCAATTCCACCAAAACTCGGTGATTCTCAGTGTGTAC
>CAYNYN010000231.1:0-6419 GCA_964401445.1 uncultured Saprospiraceae bacterium
CTCTGTGGAAGAAAACCTGCGCTCGGCAATGGAGGAAATAAGGGGCAGCACGTGCGGCGGCCCCTTCGGGTGTCGTTTGCCGAAAGGCACTCAGAAAGCAAAGCCCAGCGACAGGCCGAATCGAGGCAGCAGCCCGCCGATGTTCAGGTTTAGCTGGGCATCGTCGCTGGTGCCATCGGGGTAGTTTATCTCGATTTTGCCGATGTTGATGTTGGTGTAGTTGATACCGCCAAACAGGTCGATGACGAACACGTCGCTGATGAGGAACTGGTAGCCGATGATGCCACCGCCGGCGATGATGCTGGCGCTGGCACTGCCCGAGCCGGTCTCGCCGGCGTCGTTGGTGCTCTCGGCTGTCACCTTGCCGAAGTTGAGGTTGAGATAGGGGGCCGCGAAGAAGCCTCTGGGCACTTCCGAGCGGGCGCCCAGATAATAGCGCAGCTCGGGCGCCACCCCCAACAGGAAGAGGCTGGCATCGCCCTCACCGCTGTTGGCGGTCGAGGCATTGACGTTCCACAGCCAGAGATTGACGCCCGTGTTGAGGCTGCGCTTGGGGGTGAGTGCGTGCTCGTAGGTGAACGTCACGGTACGCGTGAAGAGGTAGCTGGTGGGCGTCCACTTGATGGCGTGTTGGGCCATGGCCGTGGTGCTGAGCAGTCCTGCGCACAGCAGGAGCAGCAAGGTTTTGTTCTTCATGGCAGATGTAATTTAGGTTAGGAAAAATGGTTGCTACAAGTCAGTAGCAAGGGAGGGCTTGACAGCGGCATGGGGTCGGTTGTGTGTGACCGACGCAAGAGCGGGGACAAAGTATCGGAGGGCTGCGAAGAAAGGGCCGAAATGTCGGTTGCTGGCCAGAGGCGCTATTCGAAGGTGACCTCGAGGGTGATGCGCTTGCCGTCGCGCACGACCACGATTTTGGTGGTGTCGCCCTTGTCGAAATGGCTCAGGCCTTCCATGTAGTCGTAGATGTTGTGCACGTCCACCTCGCCGATGCGGACGATGATGTCGCCCGCCTGCATGCCTGCTTTGGCGCCCGGCCGGCCGTCGATGACGGCATCCACGCGCATGCCTTCCCCGTCGTAGGTGTAGTCGGGCATGACGCCGAGCGACACCTTGAAGGCCGCGGCCTTGCGCTCGCTTTCATCCTTCGTTTTGGTGAACGCGATGCGCGGCTGGTCGTCCAGCGCGGCGATGAGGTTGTACATCAGCTGGCAGATGTCGGCCAGGCCGGCGTAGTTCACCAGTTCGCTGTCGTCTTCGGGCTTGTGGTAGTCGGCATGCTGGCCGGTGAAGAAGTGCAGCACCGGAATGTCTTTCAGGTAAAACGACGTGTGGTCGGAAGGGCCGATGCCGCTTTCGGTGGTCACGATGTGGATGCCGAGGGTGTCGATCTGCCGCAGCACCTCCTTCCACACGGGCGAGGTGCCGGCACCGTTGATCACGAGCTTGCGCTCGGCATTGAGGCGCCCCACCATGTCCATGTTGAGCATCCATGCCACCGACTCGAGGGGGATGGTGGGATGGTCGGCGAAGTATTTCGACCCGAAGAGGCCCAGCTCTTCGGCCGAGAAGGCGATGAAGAGGTAGTTGTGGCCGGGCAGCGGCTCCTTTTTCAGCTTTTCGGCCAGGCACAGGAGGGCGGCCACGCCGCTGGCGTTGTCGTCGGCGCCGTTGTGGATGGCGGGCTCGCCCACGTGGCGCGAGCCGAAGTGGCCCATGCCCAGGTGGTCGAAATGGGCGCCGATGACGACGGTGGTGGGCGCGCCGTTGTCGAGGTAGCCCACCACGTTGAGGCCGGTGCGCCGTTCGCCCGTCTCGCTGTGCGGGTTGGGCTTGTAGGTGAATTCGAAGGGCTGGTACCAGCCGTCGGTGCCTTTGGGCGTCAGCCCGATCTCTTCGAAGCGCGAGGCGATGTAGGCGGCTGCCTGGCGCTCGTAGGGCGTGCCCGCCTCGCGCCCCTTGAGCAGGTTCGACGACAGATAGACTACGTCTACCTGCAGCTGAAGGGTGTCCTGGGCCGAGAGCGAAAGGGCGAGCAACAAAGCGAAAACAGAGGCAAGACAGCGCATGCAATGACATTTTTGGTGGCGCCAAATATACGTTTTGTGAGGCAGGTGTGTGGTACTCCGAGGCACGCGAGCGCGGAATATGGTACTTTTGGTCGTAGATGTGCCTTTCGGCAAATGCTTCCCAACGCCAAACCTCAGCCCCATGCCCCGACTGAACTTCACCTGGTGGAACCTCCAGAACTTCTTCGACACCGACGACGACCCCATCTCGCACGACTTCGCCTACACGCCCGAAGAGGGCTGGACCACCGAGGCCTTCGAGGCCAAAAAGGCCAACCTGGCAGCCATCCTCAGAGACACCCACGGCGACGAGGCGCCCGACCTGGTGGCCGTATGCGAGATCGAGAAGGACGAGCTGCTGGCCGAGCTGCTGCAGGAGGCCGGCCTCAACGACCTGAGGGTGGCGTTCGACGACAGCGGCACCTCCGATCTCAGGGGCATCGACGTGGCCGTGGCCTACAACCCCAACAAGCTCGAGCTGGTGACCAAACAGAGCCACGTGGTGCACCTGCGCTATCGCACCCGCGACATCTTCGAGCTGGTCTTTCGCCTCAAGGATACGGGCGAGGAGCTGGTGCTCATCGCCAGCCACTGGCCCTCGCGCCGTCGCGGCAAGTTCGAGTCGGAACCCGCGCGCATCGCCGTGGCCGAAAACATCGCCTTCCTCGTGGAGCAGCACCTCAAGGTGCCGGCGCGCGAGTACGAGATCCTGCGCGCCTTCCGCGACATCGACACCATCAAAAACAGGTGGAACCGAAAGGTCATGGTCGTGGGTGACTTCAACGACGAACCTTTCGACCGGTCGGTGCTCGATCACCTGCACGCCACGGGCGACCAGCAGCTCGTCACGGGGCGCAGCAACCAGATCACCAAATTTGGCGACACGTATGCCTACCGCGCCAAGGACTACTACCTGTTCAATGCCGTGTGGCACCTGCTGGGCGAAGAGAACCTGGGCACCTTCTACATCGCCGGCACCATGCAGGGCATCAAGTTCACCAACCGCTACCAATTGCTCGACCAGCTGCTCGTCAGCCGCGGCCTGCTCGATACGAGTGGCCTCCACCTCGATGTGGAGTCGGTGCAGGTGTTCCGAGACAAAAAGCGCAATGCCACGCCCAGCATGCGGCCCCGCCCCTTCGACAAGAAAAAGCGCAAGGGCTATTCCGATCATTTTCCGCTGGTTGCCAGGTTGTTGTATTGAGTGCGAGGGGTGGGGGGTGGTGGAACGGCAAATCGCGAATCCGGCTTCGCGTAACGGCGCACAGATTCGTTGCGTCTTGCGCGACCTCGATCGCAAGGCCAGCATTTCCTGTGCTGCGCGTTCATCCACTGGAGACCAAAAGACGAAAAGCGGATCGCAGCTGCCTGCTGCGATCCGCTTATGCGAAAGGGACAGGGGGCTATGGGTCAGTTTTGTGCTGCAGGCACTATTTTCAGATCGGTGGGCTTGCGCGGCAGTTTTTCGTCGCGCTGGGCCGTATGCCAGACAAACGAGGCGATGATGGTGGCGGCCTGTTTGAGGTCGTCGGCTACGAGGTGGTCGTAGTTGTCCATGTTGCTGTGGTGGGTGCGGCTCCAGTAGGCGATGGGATCCTGGATGAACTGAAAGCCGGGGATGCCCACGGCGTCGAAGGCGAGGTGGTCGGTGCCGCCCGTGTTGCTGAGCGTCAGGGTGGCGGCGTCGAGGTCGCGAAACTCGTCGAGCCAGGCGCGGAAGATGGGGGCTACGGCAGCATTGCCCTGCAGATACACGCCGCGGATGCGGCCCGTGCCGTTGTCGAGGTTGTAGTAGGCCGAGATTTTTTCCTGTGCCGGCTTGAGGGCTTCGGCCTGCCAGGCCCCTTCTTCGGCCACGGCGAAGTGGTCGCGCACGTAGGCACGCGAGCCGTACAGTCCCTGCTCTTCGCCCGTCCACAGTGCCAGGCGCAGGGTGCGCCGCGGTCGCTGCCCCGTCTCTTCGATGACCTTCATGAGGATGCGGGCCACCTCCATCATCACGGCCGAGCCGGCGGCGTTGTCGGTGGCGCCGGTGGCGGCATGCCACGAGTCGAAGTGGGCCCCGAACATCACTACTTCGTCTTTGAGGTCGGTGCCGGGGATCTCGGCGATGATGTTGGCCTCCATGCCGTCGGGGTTGGTGTAGCGCGCTTTCAGTTCCATCGACAGGGTGACGGGCAGCCCTTTTTTCAACATCCGGAAGATGCGGTTGTAGTGTTCTATGGCCATGGTCACCTGGGGCAGCACGTCGCCTTCGTACTGCCAGGGGCGCCCTTCGGGCACGCGGGCACTGGAGAGGAAGACGGTACCCAGGTCGCCCTTGTAGCTGCGGTCGATGACGCACAGCGGCTGCTCTTCGTAGAGGAATTCCCAGAGCTTGCGCGTGAAGGAGTAGCCGCTGCCGCGAAACCGGCGGTTGCCGCGGCGTGGGGCGGGGGCTGCCGCATTGGCCATCTCGAGCAGCTCGCTGTCGTCGAAGCGGCGGGCCAGCGGATCGAACCACTCTTCCACCACGCGCAGCGTGTCGAGCAGCACGAACTTGCCCTTCAGCTTGCCGCGATACTGCTCCAGCTCCTCTTCGCTGCTGGCGTCGAGATAGACGACCTCACCGCGGACCAGCCCGTCGGTGGACGAGCTCCACGCCTTGGGATAGGCGATGATGGGGTGGTACAGCGGGTCGTGGCCGTGCATCTCGAAGTGTTCGAGCTCCCAGCCGCGGCCAAAGGGCCCCCACGTTTCCGTGTGGACGTTTTCGAGGCCCCACGACTCGAGGGTCTGCATGGCCCATTCGGTGGCGCGGTCGAGCTGGGGCGAGCCCGTCAGGCGTGGGCCGTACACGTCGGTGAGCCAGAAAGCGATGTCCATGACCTGGCTCTGCTCCAGGCCGTGTTTGCGGATCAGTTCATTGACGGTCTTGTCCACGGGCTCGCTTTCGGGCTGGGCGTGCAGCCAGGCACTGCTGCACAGGAGGCAAACGAGCGGAATCAACAGTCGGATCATGTTGCGGGTGGATTGTGGTGAAAAAAAGAAGTCGTTTTTGCCGAAAGGCAAGGCATGGCGAAAGATAACCAATGCAGGTTTGAGTACTCTGCAAAAAATGGTTGAGGGTGTAGCGTTGAGGGTTGAGTGTTTTCAAGAGGAATCGAGGATCTGACGGTTGAGACTCGCTTCGCTCGGTGTTGATACGCCGCCAAAGGCGGCGAGGTTGAGACGCTGCTACGCAGCGATGTTGAGAGGGCGCACCTCGCAAAAATCCGGGAATTGTGCGTGGCTGCAACATATAAGGAACCGAGAATCCCAGGAGCCGATTTACCCCGATTCAACCGATTTCACCTGATACTGTGGTCTCTCTTCCCTCCTCTCCTCTCTCGTCTCTCTGTCTCTGGGTTGCCCAAACGTTTACGAGCCTCGAAAAGGCTCGCAAACGCCCTCCTCACTCGGGCGGGGCATGCGCGGGAAAACCCGAAATTGGCGCCTCAAAGAAGTGAGACCATGGAGGAACTCATCGTGCGTGAGGCCACGCGTGCCGACCTGCCGGCCATTCACGAGCTGGTGGCCGAGCTGGCCGAGTATGAAAAGGCGCCGCAAGAATTTGTCGCCACGCTGACAGAATACCAACGCGATTTCGACGCCGGTTTCTTCGAGGCGCTGGTGGCCGAGCATGCCGGTCAGATCGTCGGCATGATGGTGTGGTACCGGGCTTACAGCACCTGGAAAGGGCGCATGCTCTACCTCGAAGACTTCGTGGTGCGCGCCGACTGGAGGCGCCGCGGCGTGGGCGAAAAGCTTTGGGAATATTTGGTTGCCAAGGCTCGTCAGCTCGGCTGCAAGCTCATCAAATGGCAGGTGCTCGACTGGAACGAGCCGGCGATCCGCTTCTACGAGAAAATTGGAGCGAAAATTGAAAAAGGGTGGTGGAATGGCAAGCTGTTTCTGGTGCGGGAATGAGGTGTTGCCTATGAAAAGGATTTTGTGAAAACAAATCGGATGCTTAACTTCGCTTAAGCGAAAAAGAAAATCCGTTCTTCGGCTTCGGCCGCTCAAAGAGATAGTGTTTCATAGTGTGAGGGGTAACCGTTTCGGCGGTTGCCTCTTCTTTTTTGGTTTAAGGTTTAAAGTTTAGAGTTTAAAGTTTTTGACCGTTTGAAATTGATTGATTTCCAAATTTTGTGGTGGGAGGGTGGGCGAATCGTTCGTCGTTTCTCAAGCCTTAAACCGCAGCATTCAGACGCAGTTTTTTTTTACACAGAGTTTCACAGAGTACACACAGAGGGCCACCGAGTTTGGTTAAACCGGTGAAATCGGTGAAACCGGTCAAATCGGTTCTTCTATGCCTCGCGCAAAGACGCA
>CAYNYN010000232.1:0-1501 GCA_964401445.1 uncultured Saprospiraceae bacterium
AACCCCGACATCTGCCGGAAGTTGTGCCCCTGCGCTCCTGATATTTTTCTGAAAAAGCCGCTTTCGCGAAACACTGCCGCCCGGCAGCCGTTATGCCTGGTGTCGGGCACAACTGCCCTGTATTGTCGTGGAAATGCCAAATGGCTGGCAGGACGCACTTCCGACGATTTTTGCGACAAGCTAATTTGTCGCCCGATTTGACAAGCGATTGACCTCCATCCTTCCCTGTGGCCTTCCTGCCGCAAACGCGATTTTCCAAAGGAATCGATGGACATTTTTCTGAACTGCAGTTCTGCGTTGGGGTAGAGCTGCCGCTAAATTTCCTTTCTGTGCAAAAACCCAAATTTCCCCGCGAGACGGCCCAGGTGGCCTTTTACCGCACGCTGCGCCAGCGCGTCAACGACTACATGAAGTCCGAGGGCGCCAGCCGCTACGCCAATTCCAACATGGTCATCAAGACCATCTTGATGTTTGCCCTGTATCTGGTGCCGCTCGGCCTGTTGCTTTCCGGCGCCTTCGTGGCCGGCTGGCAGGTGTTCCTGCTCTACGTGGTGATGGGGCTGGGCATGGCCGGCATCGGGCTGAACGTGATGCACGATGCCAACCACGGCGCCTTTTCGCGTTCCAAGTGGCTCAACAATGCCTTGGGCGCATCCATGAACCTCATCGGCTCGAGCGCCTTCGTGTGGAAGCTGCAGCACAACGTGCTGCACCATTCGTACACCAACGTGGACGGTGCCGACGAAGACATTTCGATTCCGTTCCTGTTTCGCTTCTCGCCCAACCAGCCCCGCTATTGGTTCCACCGCTTCCAGCACTGGTATGCGTGGTTCTTCTACGGCCTGATGACGCTGTACCGCACCTTCTTCTCCGACTACAACAAGCTGGTGGCCTATCGCAAGCAGGGGCTCATTCCCGACAAGAAGGCCTATCGGCGCGAGTGGATCAAGCTGGTGGCCTGGAAATCGGGCTATTACCTCGCCACGCTGATCCTGCCGCTCGTCCTGCTGCCTACCGCTACATGGGTGGTGCTGCTGTCGTTCTTCGTGATGCACTTCATGACAGGCATCACGCTGGCATTCGTTTTCCAGACGGCACACGTGATGCCCACCTCCGAGTTTCCGTTGCCCGACGACGAAGGCAAGATGGAGCAGAGCTGGGCCATCCACGAGCTGGTCACGACGACCAACTTTGCGCCGCGCAGCCGCGTGCTGTCGTGGCTGATCGGCGGCCTCAACTTCCAGATCGAGCATCACCTCTTCGCCAACATCTGCCACGTACACTATCCCAAGCTGTCGCCCATCGTGGCCCGCACGGCCCAGGAATTCGGGTTACCCTACTACACGCAGCCCACTTTCGCCCATGCCATCGTGGCGCACCTGCGCATGCTGAAGCAGCTGGGCCGAGGATAAGCCTCGAAGAATTTTTCGCCCCTTTTGTCTGCGGCGTCGCGCATCCTGCGTGGCGCCGCAGGCGTTTCGGGGGCGCGACGTTGCGCCCT
>CAYNYN010000232.1:1601-3479 GCA_964401445.1 uncultured Saprospiraceae bacterium
ATGCTCCAGCGCCAGCCCGTGGCCAGCTCGGTGACGGGGCCAAACTCGCCGTCGAGGGTGACCTCGCGCAGGTTGGGGCCCAGCTGTGCGCCGGCACCCAGCGAGACGGGGGCACCCGGAAAGCCATATACGAGGTGTGCGCCCGGCGCGAGGATGTTGCCCAGCCTGACTTCAGGCAGCTCTTCGGCGGCGGTGTCGGCAAAGCGGAAGGCCGTGATGGCGCCCACGTCGAGCACCGAGAAGAAGAGCGACATCGAGGCCGGCGAGGTGGAGCTGCCGCCCCAGCTCAGCGCCACGCCCACGGGGGCCGTGATGCCGGCTACGGGGCTGGCCGTGTTGGTCTCGACGAGCGTCTCCTGGCCGTAGAAGCCGCCCACGTAGGCGTTCAGGTCCACGCTGAAGCGGCTGTACTTCTTCACCGAGGCGCTGCCGGCGGGCATGGCCATGGCTTCGATGACGAGGGCCACCTCGTCGGACGTCTCGGCCTGGGCCATCGAGGCCATGAAGCTGCCGTATTTCAGCAGGGCGCGCGCAAAGCGGAAGTCATCGGGCCGCAGCAGCAGCTCGAGGATCTGGTGCGTGACGACGATGGCCGACGAATAGCGCTTGAGGCGCACGTCGAGATGCAGCTCGTTGAGCAGGCGCAGCGTGGCCAGCACTTCGAGCTCGCTGCTGTCGGCCGGCTCGTCGAACAGCGTTTGCCGAAAGGCGATGCCCTCCTCGAAGAGGTCGAGCATGGTTTGTATGGTGCGATAATGCGCTTCGAAGGCGAGGCTGTCGGGCGTGTGCTCGGCGATGACCATGCTTTCGCCCAGGCGATGCCCCAGCTGCACGAAGCGCCGTATGTGGCGGCGCAGGGCATAGTGCTTCGACTCGTGGAAGCTGCGCGTGAGGATGGCCCGCAGGGTGTGGGCCTCATCGGGGCCGAAGGCGATGCCCTCGGCTTGCTGGTACAGCAGCCCCAGGTAGAGCGTGAACGTGAGATCGTCGGTGAGCAGGGGAGCGAGCTGGCGCGGCCGCACCCACAGCACGGTGTCGTTGACGGCACGCAGCGACTGCGACAACAGGTCGAGCGTGTGCAGGGCGCCGCTGAGGGCGATGCTGGGCGGCACCAGCGTGTCGGGCACCAGGTCGGTGGCGAGGTTGTGGATGATCTGGTCGGGGGCGGTGCCATCGACCACTTCCTGGGCCACCTGTAGCAGGCTGGCCAGGCTCATGTTGAGGAGGGGGTCGGCGACGGGGGCTTCGTCTTCGAGCCACTGGCCGAGGTGGCCGGGCAGCAGGTTGAGGTCCTGGATGAAGGCTTCGCGGAACGACTGGAGGTAGGCCGAAAAGCGATAGATCTCGTCGCCGATGGCCATGAAAACGGCCGAGGTGGAGGGAAAGAGGGCCTGCATCTCGGGGTATTGCAGCAGCGTTTCGCGAAAGCGGGAAAAGAAAGCCAGGTTCAGCTCTTCCCTGGTGCGCTTGACCAGAAACTTCGACAGTCCATCGGCCAGCTTGGTGACGGGGATACCGGCCATGCCGGAAACATTGCCGCTGAGCACCGAATAGGATCTGAATGTCTCCAGCAGGCTGTGTACGGCAGGATCGAACACGATGCGCCCTTCCGGACCGATGAAGGGGTTGGCTTCATAGGCCAGCGCCACCTCCTCGGCCGTGGCGCCGCCCTGCCGGGCCAGATGGGGGTCGTAGCTGGCCAGGATGTCGATCAGGTCGGCGCCGGCTTCGATGAAGAAGCATCCCGACGAGTCGCATTCGACCCATTGGCGCAACTGGAGGGCGTCGTAGAAAGCCGTCTGGGCAGGAAGAATGGCGAGGCTGCTCAGTACCAGCGCAAGGGAGACCAGGGTTCTTTTCATCATCGTATGGTTTTTT
>CAYNYN010000232.1:3579-6397 GCA_964401445.1 uncultured Saprospiraceae bacterium
TCTCTCCCTCTCGGAAAAACCGGGGCATCAGGCTTCCTGCGGTTGCCAGTGCGGGTCGAAGAAGAGGAGCTCGTCGTTTTCGTATTCGGACAGGGGCTGGACGACCCTGGCTTCGCGCAGCATTTGCCGAAAGGCGGCCATCGCGTCCTTTTGTGTGGGGGTGGTCATGGCCTGACGGCCGCCTTTGTGCGCCATGGCGAGCGCGGCAATGCCGGCCATGAGGGGCGTGGCGTAGCTGCTCGAGAGCGGCACCTGCTTGATGGTGCTGCCCGAGCAGCAGGCTATGTGTGGCTGGTTGGCCAGCAGGTGGATCTCGGGATCGAATTTTTTCCAGTGGAAGGCCGCAAAAAAGGACTCGCTGATGGCGCCGACGCGCAGGGCCTGGCGGGCGGTGGCGGGCACCTTGAGCCTTCGGGCCGTCAGCAGTTCGAAGGTGTTGCCGGCGTTGGGCAGGGAGGTGAACAGCAGGATGCTTTCCTTGGCCAGCTTGTCGTCGATGTCTTCGAGGCGCTTGCGGTCTGCGTTTTTGAGCAGATTGGGCCGTACACTCACCGAGACGGTAATGATGTCTGCCTTGAGCTTGTCGATGGCAAATTCGAGGGCATCGAGGAGTGGGGCGGGCTGGATGCGGCCGGCGGCATCGGCCACCTTGAGCAGGAAAAACTCGGCTTCGGGCGCCACGCCGCCCACGGGGAAGGCGGCCGAGGGGCGAGCTGCCAGCAGGCTGAGTACCTCGGTGCCGTGGGTGGAGCGGCTGGCCACCAGGTCGTTGCCGGGCCGGTCGGCGAAGCCGGGGCGCGTCATGTCGTAGCGCCCCCCTGGGCGCGCCAGGTGCTTGAGCGTGGGGTGGCGCAGCACGAAGCCCGTATCGATGATGGCGATGCGGGTGCCGCGACCCCGCGTGCGTCGCCATTCGTCGGGCACGGACGGCAGGCGCTGGTTGTAGTCCCATTCTGCTGCTTCGGCCGCGTCGGGCGGCAGGCTGATGATGTGGGTGACGAGGGTCTCGTCGAAGTCCATGGCGCCGGCCCAGTAGTACCATCCGTTGAGGTCGCGCAGCCAGTGGGTGGCATGCGGATGGTCGGCCTCGGTGGCGGCAGCGCCGAGGTAGAGCACGTCTTCGACCTCGAGCTCGGCGCCGGCGAAGAGCTGGCCTATGGGCGCCACCTCGAGGTCGAGATGGGTGCTGCGGATGTGCACGTCTGCGCGGGCGGTTGCTTTCATCAGCCGACGGGTTTTTTCCGGATTTCATAGCCTTCGGGCAGCACGATGGGCTGCGGCCCACCGGCCGGGCTGCCGCCGCCGTAGGTGGTGGGCGGCTTTTCGTCGGGCGGTCGCGGCGCATTGCGGATGTTGACCAGCTTCTTCAGCAGGTCGAACCAGAAGGGCGCGCCCAGGCAGATGGCCAGCGCCGTGATGAGCCAGCCGAAGAGGTTGTCCCAGATGGCGTAGAGGAAGTACAGGCGCGGGGGCAGGGCGATCCAGTGGGTGGTGGCCGGGTCCGTCTGCCATTCGGGCTGGAGGAAGCCGCGCTCCCAGCCCAGGCCCAGGGGCGAGCGCAGCCGTTCCAGATCGCCGCGGATGATGGAGTCCATCACGCCGTTGAGCGACTCGATGCGGTGGGCCAGCTGGGCGCTGTCGAGCTGGTCGGCCGGGTCGAGCCGGAGCAGCAGGCTGTCGTAGAGCAATTGCCGGTTTTGCTCGACGTATTGGGTGGCTTGCTGCACGAGCGAGGCGCGCAGCTCGGGATCGTCGCTGAGGCGGTTGTACACCTTGAGGCTGTTGGCGTTGAAGATCATGGCGATGATGAGGCCGACGGCCAGCAGCCAGGCCTGCATGTGTCGCTTGTACCAGCCCGTGACGTGGTCCATGATCTCGTCGTAGTAGCTCTTCACGCCCGCCTTGAAGCGATCGAGGCTGCCTTCCGACTGGTCGAGCAGGTAGAGCAGCGAGCGCTTGATGGCGCAGTCGGGCATGGTCTCCACCTCGGCGCGCAGCTTGCTCAGGTCGCGCTTCACCTCGGGGTCGTCTTTCGAGAAAAAGTCGAGCAGGATGGCGAGGAAGGCGTCGGCGCTGAGGTAGGAGGGGCGGGGCGAGGCCTCGGGCCGCGTGATCTGCTGGTAGATGGGGCTGTGGAAGAAGTAGTCGCTCAGGAAAAAGGAGCGGACCGTCTTTTCCTTGACGCGCTGCACGTCCACCTGCCCGTCGGCCGAGCGGGCGCGCAGCCCCAGCGGGTGCTTGTCGTCGGTGGCGGCCAGCGCGCAGTTGATCTCCACCTGTTTGAGCAGGTTGAGCGCCACCTTGTCGGTGGGGGCTTCGCCGCTGGGCTTTTTGGCTGCCTGCCTCATCGTCTGGGCCAGCGCCGTGGCCGCTTTTTGGGCGAGGGGCGCCACCTCCTTTTCCACCTCGGGCTCGATGGTGGGCAACCCCTGGCCCGTCACCGAGCGGGTGGCCAGCATGCGGGGCGCCACGAGCGGCGGGTCGGGGATGCGACTGGCGAGCGCCTTGGTGAGCTCGTCGGGGTCGGGCCGCTTTTCGCGAAAAGCCAGTCCGAAGGTGAGGCGGTTGAGCAGCTCCTGCCACAGGGGCCGCATGCGCGTCAGGTAGCCCGTGGTCAGGATTTTCTCGATGGCTCTTTCGAGCAAACGGCCGCGCAGCGCCAGAAAGCCCGCGATCAGTTCCATGACGGTGGTGGCCAGCAGACTGAACAGCAAAAACAGGAAGATGAGGCCAATAACGACATCGAGCATCACGGACATAAGGCGATGGTTTTGGGTGGGCTATGCATCATGCAAGGTATGAAAAATGTGAGGGAGAG
>CAYNYN010000233.1:0-6358 GCA_964401445.1 uncultured Saprospiraceae bacterium
CTCTTCATTGTTCCTTTTTGAACGGCCCCAGCTTCACGCCAATGATCTCGACGCGGCGTTCGAGCGAGGCTGCCACACTGTACACCGACTCGCGCTCGTCGCGCGCGCTGTCGCTGATGTACTGGGGCGCCAGCCGCTCGCCATAGGCTACCTGCGTCAGCTTGAACTGGCCCGACTCGAGGTAGGGCAGGAAAGCGCCGTTGCGGTAGGTCTTGAAGTGGTTTTCGAGCACGGCCACGCGTCGCTGCGCCAGGATGTCGTTGTAGCGCTCGTCGCCCAGCGGGCTGGCGTAGCCCTTGATGATGAGCTCGACCGAGAGGCCTTTCTCGAGCGCTTCGAGCACGAGGTCGGAAAACAGCTTGAGGTTCTCGTAGCCGTTGGCCACCTCGCGATCGAAGAAAGCCTCGATGCGCTCGGCCGCCACGAGGCGGTCCTGCCCTTTCAACACTTTCGTGTACTCGTCGATGAAGAGCGGCTTGCGCTTGAAGTATTGCACGTACAGCTCCGCATATGTCTTGTCGGTACGGCGGCTGTGGGAGCCGGGGTCGGGCTGGTCGTTGTCGAAATACAGGATGATGGGCGGAAAGTCCTCGATCTGCTTGGGATACAACACCACCTTGCGCTCGAGCACGTAGGGATCGCCCAGCGCAGGCAGGTCGAGCACGGTGGTGTCACTCACGTATCCCACCTTGCTCGAGATGAGCAGGTAGCGATGGCCCCGCGGCACCAAGGCTTCGCCCTCGTTGTCGTCCTCCGAAGCGAAGTAGGCCACGTCGTAGCCTTCTTCGTCCACCACCCGAAACTCGACCCCTTCGAGCGGTGCGCCCGAGTCGCCGTCGAAGGCCTTGACCACCAGTTCCAGATGGTCGGGCTCCATGAGGTAGGTGCGCTCGAGGCGGCGCAGGGCTTCCAGCTCGGGTGTGGTCAGGTCGATGGTGTCGGTTTGCGGGTAGAAGCCCTCCTTGCCGAAGCGCAGCACGTAGGTGCGCCCTTTTTCGAGCGGCAGGTGCTGGAGGCTGTCGCCCTCGGCGATGTCGGTCACCAGCACGGGCACGCTGTCGGTCAGCGCCCACACTTCGATGTGTACGCCGGGCAGGCCGTAGCCCGTCTTGTCGTCGCGCAGTGCTACGCGCAGGTCCAGCTCGCGCCAGAGCATCTGGTACAGATCGAAGCAGCACACCTGCAGCTCGTCGTCGAGGATCAGGGAGCCGGGCCTGTTGGAAGCGAACCAGCCACTGCCCCCCGCCTCCGAGAGGGAGAACCACGCTTCGTCGTAGGTGCTGTTGAGCGGGGCGGGCTGGTGCTCCGGCTCGCTCCACTGGCCGGTGGCGTCGAGCGTGCTGGCGTAGATGTCGAGGCCGCCCAGCGTGGGCCAGCCGTCGGTGCTGAAGTAGAGCGTCTGGGTTGGCGTGTGGAAAAAGGGAGTGAGGTCGTCGCCGGCCGTGTTGAGCGCCTCGAGGGGCCGCGGCGCGCCCGGCATGCCGGTCGAGTCGAGCAGGGCATACCAGATGTCGAGCCCCCCCTTGCCGCCGGGCCGGTCGGAGGCGAAGAACAGCACCTCCGACTGCCATGCTTCCGCAAAACCGACGGCCGGCTCGGTGGCCGTGAAGCCTGCCAGGTTGATGGTGTCGGGCAGGCGCTGCGGCATGGCACTGAGGCTGTCGGCATCGTAGCGCCACAGCTCGCAGCGGACGTTGGCCTCGCCCACGTAGTCGCACAAGGTGACGAACAGGTATTTGCCGGAAGGCGACCAGGCCGAATGGGCCGTGTGGCGGTCGCGGCGGTTCCAGGACGCCCTTTCGGGCAAAAGATCAGGCTGGGCCGGATCCCAGCTATACACCTGGATGAGCGGCCGCGGCGGATAGTGTTCGTCCTGGGGCAGGGTGCCGCGGAAAGAGGAGAAATAAAGGCGGCCGTCGGGGGCCGTGACCGGCGCGAAGTCGCTGCGCGCATCGCCCACCCCTTCGGGCAGAGGCAGGATGGTCATGCCTTCCTCCACTTCGTAGATGCGCTCGGCCGCCCACGCACAGCGTGCCCGAGCGGCTTCGGCGCGCGTACGCAGGGCGGGGTCTGCATCCGGGTGTTGCTCCAGGAATTGTTCGTAAAGGGTCAGGGCGCGCTCGAAGCGCCCGAGGCGCTGGTTCATCTCGGCCTCGTGGAAGAGGGCGAGGGGGAACAGCCCGGTGGTGTCGGCTGCCGTGACCGACTGATACATGCTGTCGGCCAGGTCCCACGCCCGGAACTGGCGCGCCGCCTCGGCCAGGCGGTAGCGGATGTCGAGGTTGTCGGGTTCGATCTGCAGGGCCGTCTTGTAGTATTCGATGGCGGCATAGTAGTTGCCGCCGGCCATGGCCTTGTCGGCGGCATCGAGCCAGGCCCCCAGGCGCTGCGCCTGCAGGCTGAACGCGCACAGCAGACATGTCCACAGGATCGTATGTCGAGCCATTTTCATTAGCGGGGCAGGTTTAGCTGAGTGTTTGTTCGGTGATGCGGCGTCTACAGGATGGGACAAATCTTGAACTCATTCAACGGCCTGACGTGGAAGATCTGGTGTCGCAGTGTCAGCTCGGGGCCGCCGTTGCGGTTGGTCGCCACCGAGAAGTCGGACACGTTGATGTCCCACGTAAAGCCGAACTGCCAGTAGCCCGTTTGCAGCAGCGCGTAGGGGATGACGGCGTCGCCCAGCACGTTGAAGCGATAGCCGGCGCCCAGCTCGATGGCCAGCTCGCGGCTGAGCGTCTGGCGCAGCCACAGCCTGAGGCCGCCACCGGCCAGCGCTTCGAAGTAGGTGCCCTGGATCTGGGCCGTGCCGCGCAGGCTGAGGTCCACCTGCTCGCCCACGCGGATGGTGGGCAAAAAGTAGAGGCTGAAGCGACGCAGCAGCCGGCTGTCGGTGTCGGACATGTAGAAATTCTGCCGGGGGGCCAGCACGTGGAACAGGCCGATGCCCACGTCGGCGCGGGTGCGGCGGTCGGGCAGCTGGGCATGCCAGTTGAGGCCGATGCCAAAATCGGGATACAACAGGCTTTCGCGGTCGAGCTGCTCCTGCGTGGGCAGCGTGGGGTCGAACACCTCGCCGTCGTACTGGCTGTCGAAGGTGAAGCTGGCCGCGTCGAGGCGGCGCTGGCCCACGGCCAGCTGCAGGCCGGCGGAAAAGAAGTTCTGGCTGTTGACCTGCCAGGTGTACGAGCCGGCAGCCGCGAGCACGGCGTTGCTGAAGCGGGCCTCGCCAGCCTGATCGTAGTAGAAGCTGAGGCCTCCGCTGAAGAAGCCCTCCGGCTTGCGCGGGTTCCAGAATTTCCGATCGGCGCTGATCATGACGGTGCGGTAGGGCACCAGGGCCGTGTACCACTGGCTGCGCATCACGGCCGTGAAGCGCACGTCCTCGGGACCGATGCCCGCAAGGGCAGGGTTGAGGTGCAGGGGCGTCTGATCGTATTGGGAAAAGTGGACGTCCTGGGCTCGCAAAGTGCCGCCAGGCACAATCCACCACAGGGCCATCAGCGACAGCAGCAGGCAGTACCGCCATACAGACCGGTCCAGGGTAGTGCGTCTTTTCATGTTCATAGGCTTCGGCTTTTACCCATGCCCTCGCTCGTCAAGGGCAACGTGTATTTCAATCGGGTGTGCTGCGAATGGTTCGTGGTGGTGGGTAATTCGCAACGCGCTGCCGGAAGCCTGTCCCTCAGAGGGTCAGGAATGAACCGTTTTCTCATAGCTGCTCGGGGCCGCACGAACCTCATCGTGGCGCACGCACCATGAAGTTGATTTTACGGCAATCAGTTGGGGGATTCCATGGGCGTACTTGTCGTGCCGGCACCCATTCCGGGGCTTCCGCGGCTTTTGCCATTGCAATTTAAATCAAAAAAACGGATGACGGAACTATAAGGCGTTAATCCAGAGACAAATGCAAGATTTTTTCCACAAACAACACCTGTTTTTCGCTTTTCCACGGCGGCCTCTGCTCACCTTTTGTCGGCAGCGGCATGTGTCTCCAGAAAGGCAGCAGCCAGCTCGCGCAGCGTTTCCCGAAAGGGGCGATACCGGAACCCGTCGAGGGTGAGCGAGCGTGCGGCATCGTAGCGGTAGTGGGTGGCCAGCTGGCGCATCCGGCGGGCAGAAAAGGTGTGTTCTTTGCCGGCAAGGCGACTGCGCAGCCACGACCAGGCGACGACGAAGGGATCGGCCCAGGCAGGCAGGGGGCGGCTGGGCGGGGGCACGTGCAGGGCTTCGGCCATTTGCGTGAGCAGCTCCTGCCAGCTCAGGTTGGCAGCCGAAAGGATGTAGCGACTGCCCGAGGGTGCCGCTTCGGCTGCCTGCACCATGAAGCGCGCCACGTCGCGCGCATCGACGAAGCCGGCGCCACCACGCGGGTAAAAGCGCAGGCCGCGATAGACGCGCCCGAAGAGCTGCATGGCGCCCCGATCCCAGAAGCCGGCAGCCAGCACGTAGGCAGGCAGCACCACCACGGCTTCGAGTCCTTCGGCCATGCCGCGCCACACCTCCATCTCGGCGCGGTGCTTGCTCTCGGCATAGACGCCGGCACGCGTGCCCGGCTCCCATTCGGCCTCCTCGTCGATCAGGGCGCGCCCCTCGCGCATGAGGGTGGCCACGCTGCCCACGTGCACGATGCGCCGCACGCCGGCCGCCAGGGCCGCATTGACGACGTTGGCCGTGCCCTCCACATTGACCTGCCACATGGTGCGGGCATCGGCACCCCGACTGTGGATGCTGCCGGCGCAGTGGAACACCACCTCGACCCCCTGCATCGCCTCCTCGAGTCCCGCCACGTCGAGCACGTCGCACGCCTGCCATTCGGCCAGCGTGCCGGGGCCGCTGCCGCGGGGGGCAGGCGAGGCGTGCCGGTACAGGGCGCGCACGTGCCCGTAGCCCGCCTCGACGAGCTGCCGCAACAGGGCACTGCCCACCATTCCCGTAGCTCCCGTCACCAGCACCTGTGCATCTCGCGTGGAGGTCATCGATCGTTTTTTGTCGAGGGAAAGGGTTCGTACAGGGCGCCACCTACCGTGGCGAGCGGCGCCCCCGTGGCCGTAGCGATCACGTTGGGCAGGCGAAGGTAGCGCAATGCCCCCATCAATGCGATGAGCGCGGCCTCTTTGTATTCGATCACCTGCCTTTCGGGCACCACCAGCTCCAGCTCGGGCAGCAGGCGCTGCATCTGTGCCACGAGGAAGGCGTTGTGGGCGCCGCCGCCCGTCACCAGCATGCGGTTGTTGATGGCGGCATGGCTGCGCACGCCGGCGGCCACCTGCCGCGCGATGTGGGCCACGGCGGTGTGCAGCAAGTCGGACACCGAGCCTTCGTGCTGCATCAGCAGCGGCAACAACACCTCCTGCACCCATTGGTTCGACAGCGAGCGTGGCCACGGCTGCTGCAGCCACTCCAGCGCATCGAGGCGCTCGAGCAGCCCGGCCAGCAGCTGCCCCTCCGCTGCCAGGCGCCCCCCTTCGTCGTAGTCGAAGCCCGCCTCCATGGCCAGGGCGTTGAGCACCTGATTGCAGCCGGTGAGGTCGGCAGCCAGCCAGCTGCCGTCGGCGCGCCGTACCGACAGGTTGACAATGCCGCCCAGATTGAGGTAATAGCCATAGCCGGGGAAGAGCAGCGCATCGGCCAGCGGCGCCAGGGGCGCCCCCTGCCCGCCCAGGGCCACGTCGACGCTGCGGAAGTCGCAGGCCACGGCCTTGCCCGCCGCCACGGCCAGCGCCGCACCCTCGCCGATCTGGGCCGTGGCGCGCTGCTCGGGCATGTGCCACACGGTATGGCCGTGCGAGGCCACCAGATCGGCAGCGAACTGCCAGCGATCGAGCCACACGCGCACCTGCTCGCCCATCCAGCGGCCCAGCTCCACGTGCAGCAGCCACAGGTCGCGCCCCGACAGGCGCGGCGCCACGGCCAGCCGATGCCGCAGCTCGTCGTCGAAGGGGATGGTGGTGGCTTTCGCCAAATGCCACCCTTCGAGCCGCCCCGCCGCATCGAAGCGGAAGGTGCAGGCAGCCAGGTCGAGCCCGTCGAGCGAGCTGCCCGACATGAGGCCGACGACGTGAAGGGTGTGTTTTTTCACTTTACTCGTAAGGTGCGTCCACAAAAACGTTCGTCAAAGTTGATGGTGGGAGACGGTGGTCCCTCCCCCGCACTACGCCCTTTGGGTGTACCCCATGGGGCTACCTGCTCAAAGGTACGCAACAGCACTACTCGGCCGGCAATGCCTGGCTTGCATCTTCCGGCAAGTCGATTTGCACCTTCAGGCAAAAACGAGCTATATCTACCTGGTGCGAGGCACCGAGCCCTACTGCCCCTCCGAGAACTTCATGGTGTATTTGGCCACCGCCTCGATCTC
>CAYNYN010000234.1:0-2163 GCA_964401445.1 uncultured Saprospiraceae bacterium
GTCAAGGCTTCGTGCTACGGTCTCGTAGAAAATGGATTTGGTCGTTTCCCATTTGAAACCGGTAGGATTCAATGTCTGGAAAGGATCGCCGGCAAAGGCAATGGGGATTCGATGTAAATAATTGATTATGGTGTTCTTGTCTCTGTTGAAGTACAGGGAAAGACGACTGATGACCTCGAGTTCTATCTTTGTAAAGTCCTGAGATTCGTCACAGATGATTACGGGAAAGCGAGCAATGTTTTGTTGGAATGCTTGCCCCTGTTCCTGGGACAAGTCAAGAATTTTTCTGGCCAGATCCTGGTCGTCCCAAAGCTGGTTCTGCTCCGTTTCTTTGAGATATCTCTTCCACACTTCGTTGTAAACCAGTTCAAAAGTGTCAACGGATACGGATTTGTCTCTATCCGGTATTTCGAATTTGTAATACTCTGGATCCATGTAGTCGCCAGCGTCTTGCTGCATCCCTTTGATGTAACTTCTGATCACATGCCAGCCGAGTTCGGGCGTCAAAGACCTGATCCGCTGGTTGTTTGCGTATGTAAAGGCGGCTTCACTTTCCATCCATCGTTTGAAACGAAGAAAATCCACATGGTTCTCCGGCTCGAAATAGCGCTGCTCCTCGGGAGGTAGCAACTCGAGCATCAGGTGGCGAAACTGTTTAAAAAAGCGGGAATAATCCGATGGCAAATCGCGTGGCATCCCATCGTTGCCCTGTTGGCCGTGCAAGTAAATTTCCTTGACGACTTCCTTTGCTTTTTTGAGCAAGCTCTCGCTGTAGGTCAGGAAAACGGGAATGGCGCCTTCGGCAAAATCGCCTTTGTGCTCATTGAAAAACCTGAGATAAGCGGCAAACAGGTAGTACAACAAAGTGGATTTGCCACTACCTGGCCGGCCATTGATAAAAAGGGGGAATGCCTTGGCGGATTCGTTCATGTGGGCTCGTGCCACATTGTTGAGTACATCTATTTCTTCGGGTGAAAGTGCGAGATTGGCATCGCGACTGTCTTCAATCTTTTGCCATTCAGGGTCTTCCAATACCAGGTAGGCTGGATACAAGCGCGCGCTTTCGCGAAGCAGCTCTTCATGGCTTTGAACGTTGTGCTCTTCCCGGATCCTGCGGGCCGAGCCGCTTGTGAAATAATCGAGTAAAAACCAGTATTTGCGATCAGGAAAACATGCATATTGAATGGTATATCCATCTCGTTCATGGTATTTTGCCTGGCCTGCGCTGTTGAGAGGTTGTGGTGTGGTAATCAGGCTTTCAAGGGCTCGGCGGATCCCGCTTCGGATATTCGGATCTTCTCTTGAGATTTTTTGCACCCATCTGATGCTTTCCGCAATCATCCCTGCTGCGTCGTCCTCGATGGGGGAAAGGGCCTGATGGAGCAATAATTCTTCGCCGGGAGAAAGTGAGGGGAGCGTGGGCGGAGGGTTTTCTCTGAGTCGTTGCTCGACGTACAGGTTCAATTCATCTGATGTTGGTAATTCTTCCAGCACGCTGGGGCGGTTCCCCAATTTGACGTCATCCCGGAATGCGTCATACTCCTCACTTCCCCGAATAAATAGTCGCAAGAACACATATACTGAATGGCGGTCCAGGTTGCACGCTGCAATGAGCAATCGTCCTTGTCTCCCCAGGTTCTTTTTCAGGATCGGGAGTTCACTGTGGAATATGCCCAGGGGTGGCAGGTTCTGATCTTCTTCGATTCGTCGCGCCAGATTTTCGGCTGCCTGCTTGAGTCCATGGGTTTTGAGGTCTTTTTTGCATTTTTCGGTGATGTAGGAAAAAATGGCCATGATGGAATGTGTTTGGGTTATGGATGTGAATTGCTCGTTTTCGGCATGGTGAATCAAAAATCACCCTCCCCCCTCCTGGGGCGGCGGGCCTGATTTCCGGGTCGGTGCGTCAGCAAGGTTTCCTCAAAGTATGGCGGAATAGTATTGCTCGGCAGGAGCGAGTGCAATTTGCCCGAATCCGGTAAAAAAGTCAAGCTTCACGAGGTGACAAACTTTTGCCGCTTGGGGCAAAGAGCAACCGAGGTGCTCGAAGGCAGGCATGGGTGAGCACCCGGGCTTAGGAGCCGCGACATCGGGCAAGTTCAGCTCCGGTGTTTCTGTTGAATGTTTCTTCGTGATGACCCCGACTCGTGGGGGCAGGCAGTGACG
>CAYNYN010000234.1:2263-6349 GCA_964401445.1 uncultured Saprospiraceae bacterium
ATCGTCCATCGTCTATCGTCCATTGTCCATCATCGAGCACCTCACTTCGCCCTTTGCACCTTGATGATATTGACCGGACAGTGGGTAGCCGCCTGTTTGTTGGCGTCGTACTCGTCGTCGGGCACGAGGGCCTGGTAGATGCCTTTCTTTTCGGTGCTGCCGATGAGGTTGCTCTTGCCGTCTTTCTTCGAGATGCGCCAGCGGTCGGGTGCCGCCTCGACGCAGGCGTTGCACCCGATGCACTTGTGGCGGTAGAAGATGATGCGTACCATCAGGCTTCGACGATTTTGTAGATTTTGTCGGAGGGCCGGATGGGTTCGGGCAGGGGCATGGTGAAGAGGGCGCCCTGGGGCACGGTGTCCACCTGCTGGTCGTCCACGCGCACGTCTTCGGCTACGGTGCGCACCACGCCCGTGGTGGGCCCCATGATGAGCACGCGGTCGCCTTTCTTGAGGGGATGGGCTTCGGCCTTGAATACGCCCACGCCGATCTTGTTGTAGTACTTGACGCCGCGGCCGATGAAGATCTTGCGTTCGGTGGCCTTGGAGCCGTAGGTGTCGCTCCATTCGCCCATCTTGCGGCCGAGGTAGTAGCCGTCCCAGAAGCCGCGGTTGTATACGGTGGACAGGCGGCGCATCCAGTCGTCGATCTTTTCGGGCGTGTAGGTGCCGTCGCGCAGGGCGTCGATGGCTTCGCGGTAGCAGCGCACGGTGACGTCGACGTAGTCGGCCGAGCGGCCCCGGCCTTCGATCTTGAGCACGCTGACCCCTGCCTCGGCGATCTTGTCGAGGAAGTTGATGGTGCAGAGGTCCTTGGCGCTCATGATGTACTCGTTGTCGATCTCGAGTTCGTTGCCATCGTCCTTGCTGATGACGATGTACGACTTGCGGCAGTTCTGGATGCAGGCGCCGCGGTTGGCCGAGGCGTTGTGCGAGTGCAGGCTCAGGTAGCATTTGCCGGACACGGCCATGCACAGGGCGCCATGGGCGAAGATCTCGATGCGGACCAGCTCGCCCGAGGGGCCGGTGATCTGGCGGCGCTCGATCTCGCGCACGATGTCGGCCACCTGGCGCAGGCTCAGCTCGCGCGACAGGACGATGACGTCGGCGAAGGCCGAGTAGAACTCGACGGTCTCGATGTTGGTCACGTTGGCCTGGGTGGAGATGTGCACGGGCATGCCCACGCGGCGGCAGTAGTTCATCACGGCATGGTCGGAGGCGATGATGGCCGAGATGTCGTTGGCTTTGGCGGCATCGACGATCTGGCGCATGAGGCGCAGGTCGTGGTCGTAGATGATGGTGTTGAGCGTGAGGTAGCTCTTGATGCCGGCGTCCTGGCAGCGGCGGCTGATCTCGGCCAGGTCGTCGATGGAGAAGTTGATGGACGAGCGGGCGCGCATGTTGAGCTGCTCGATGCCGAAATACACCGAGTCGCAGCCCGCCTTGATGGCTGCTGCCAGCGATTCCCACGAGCCCACGGGGGCCATCAGTTCCATTTGTCTGCTGTGCATGGTGTCGTTGGTGTTAAGAGGTCGTTCGTTTGCTGCTTTTCAGAAAAGCGGTGCAAAGGTACGACAATGCGGCGGCCCTTGAGCCTGAACGGAAAACAACGTTGCCCGGGCAGAAGGTTGAGGCCCAACGCCGCAGGAGCTGCCGGCACAGGTGGTGCGGTCGGGGGAGCAACGTCTGCCGGCGATGCAACCGAAGTCAACGCCAGGCGTTTGGATGAAATGCCGGTGGCAGGAGGCAACATTTGCGAATCGGCCTACTTTTGCAAAAAATTTCACCCATGCCGCTCGATCAGATAGACATAGAGATGGATGGCCAGCGAGGTGTGCAGGAAAAGGAGATGACCTTTCTGGAGCACCTCGAGGAGCTGCGCATGCACATCATTCGGGCGCTGACGGTGGTGGTGCTGTTGATGATCGTGGCGTTCATTTTTCACGACTGGGTGTTCGACAACATCATCTTCGGCCCGACGCATCCCGAGTTTGCGTCCTATCGGCTGTTCTGTCAGTTATCGCACGCGCTGGGGCTGGGCGATGCCATGTGCATGACGCCGCCTCAGTTCGACAAGATCGCCGTGGGCTTTGGCGAGCCGTTCATCATCAGCATCAAGGCCTCTTTCATGCTGGGCCTGATCGTGGCTTTTCCCTACGTCTTTTACGAGATCTGGAGCTTCGTGCGGCCGGGCCTGTACGAAGTGGAGGCGCGGGCTACCCGCGGCGTGGTACTCATCTGTTCGTCGCTGTTTTTGCTGGGGGCGGCCTTCGGCTATTTCGTCATCGCGCCCTTCGCCATCAACTTTCTGATGGGCTACACCATTCCCGGCGTGGAAAACACGCCCACCCTGTCCTCTTTCATCAACTACATGATCATGTTCACGGCTCCGGCGGGGCTCATCTTCGAGCTGCCGGTCGTCATTTACTTCCTGGCCAAGGTCGGGCTGGTCACGGCCGAAGGCATGCGCCAGTACCGGCGCCACGCCATCGTGGGTATCCTCATCGTGGCGGCCATACTCACGCCGCCCGACGTGGTCACCCAGTTCCTCATCGGCGTGCCGCTGTACATCCTCTACGAGCTGAGCATCTTCGTGGCGCTGCGCGTGGAACGCCAGGAAGCGCTGCGCGAACAGGAGGAGATGCGTGCCCTGGAGCAGGTGGAACAAAAAGTGAAACCATGAACGTACACGAAGTATCGTCGCGACTGACGCCCTTTGCCAAGCTGTTCTTCCCCGTCTTCTGGATGGCGTTCTTCGGTGCCTTTGCCATCGCCGCCCTGCTGACCGACATGGAGCCCTACACACACGTGTCCAATGGCACCTTCCGCCTGGGCGTGGTGGGCTTTTTCCTGGCGGGGGCGGCGCTGTTGCTCCTGACGCTGGTGCGGCTCAAGTGGGTGGCATTTGACGAAAGTCAGATCTACGTGTCGAACTACTTCAAGCAGTACCGCTACCCCTGGTCGCTCGTCACGGCCATCGAGGAGCGCGACCTGGTGCTCGCCTCACTCGTCACCATCCGCTTTGCGCAAAAAGGGTATTTCGGCGACAAGATCCATTTCCTGGCCAACGAACGCCGCCTGCAGCGCTTCCTTGACGAGCACCCGCACCTGGCGGGACTGCTGGCGCGCAAGCTCGAAAAGCAAGCGCCCGACGCCAGGGTGTGACATCGTGCCGGCAGGCGAAAAAACGGAACGACACACGGCCCGCAAGGTAAGGCTTGCGGGCCGTGTGCATTTGTGGACTGCCTTCGGCACGATCCCGTGCCGCGATCAGTTCCTGCCGCTTTCCTTTCCGTTGTTTTTGGATGCCACGTTGGGCTTCTTGACGAGTTCGTCGAGCTGGCGGCGGATGACGAGCTGTTCTGTTTCGTTGCCCATGCGCAGGTTGACTTTGTAGATGCCTTCGGGCTGGCTGGAAAGGTCGAGCGTCAGCTCGTTCAGTCCGCGGATGACGATCATCTGGTCCTGCATCATGATGGTGCCGCGGGCGTCGGCCAGCGCGTACTCGAGGATGCCATCGGCAAAGGCCTCGATGGTGACCTGAAAGAGGTCGCGCGCCACCACGTCGGTCATGTTGGCCACCATGAAGTTGTTGTCGAATTGCTTGCCTACGGCTATGGCCTCGGTGTAGGTGTAGCCGCCATTGGCGTCGTTGACCTTCAGGCGGTACCATATCCTGGTTCCCGGGGCAGGGTTCACGTCGAGGAAGTTGTAGTGCTTGCCTGCATCGGGCGTGCCGGCAGCCTCGACCAGACCGATCTCGCGGAAGGTCGTGCCGTCATCGCTGCGCTCGATGGTGTAGGAAGCCACCTCTTCCTCGAAGGCGGTGCTCCACGTGAGCATGGTGCCTACCGGCAGGTTGTTGCCTGCCAGTGGCTGCTCGAATTCCCAATTGGCTGATTGGGCCCATACAGGGGCAAACGCGAAGGTGATGGCCCACAACCACAAGAAGCGCAAGGTTCTATGGTGGCTCTTGTCAATGGTCATTGGGTTGCTGTTTTATTGCTGCATACAATAAACATCCTTCCATGCTCTTCGTTCCGCAGGCACGCCGCGGTTTTGTGACTTGATGAAAATGGTGATATGA
>CAYNYN010000235.1:0-6339 GCA_964401445.1 uncultured Saprospiraceae bacterium
AGGCCGCTATCAACATCGAGCGCAGCAAGTCTCAACCATCGGTTCCTCGAATCCTCGAATCTTCAAATCCTCTTTTCGCGATATTCATTACCATTCACTGGCGCTATACAGACCGAGCGTCAATATTGTTCATTCTCGTTCGGGAAGTCGCCCGAACGCACGTCCTGGATGTACTGCTGGGTCGCTCCCTTGATGGTGTCGAACAGCTCGAGGTAGCGACGCAGGAAGCGCGGCTGAAAGTCCTTGGTGATGCCCAACAGGTCGTGGGTCACCAGCACCTGCCCGTCGGTGTAGCGGCCCGCCCCGATGCCGATGGTGGGGATATGCAGGCGCTCCGACACCTCCTTGCCCAGTGCGGCAGGAATCTTTTCGAGCACCAGCGCGAAGCAGCCCAGCTCCTCGAGCAACTGCGCGTCCTTCTTCAGCTTTTCGGCTTCTTCCTCTTCGCGGGCACGCACCTTGTAGGTGCCGAACTTGTAGATGGACTGGGGCGTCAGGCCCAGGTGCCCCATGACGGGCACGCCGGCCGAGAGGATGCGGGCCACCGACTCGGCGATCTCGGAGCCGCCCTCCATCTTGACGGCATGGGCCCCCGACTCTTTCATGATGCGGATGGCTGACTCGAGGGCCTTGCGCGAGTTGCCCTGATAGGAGCCAAAAGGCATGTCCACCACGACGAGCGCGCGCTTGACGGCACGCACTACCGAGGAGGCATGGTAGATCATCTGGTCGAGCGTGATGGGCAAGGTGGTCTCGTGGCCCGCCATGACGTTGGAGGCCGAATCGCCCACGAGCAGCACATCCACCCCCGCCTCGTCGAGGATGCGCGCCATCGAATAGTCGTATGCCGTCAGCATCGTAATCTTTTCGCCGCGCGCCTTCATGGCCTGCAACACGTGGGTCGTCACCCGCTTCACTTCCTTGTGGATCGACATGGTTCTCTTTTTTTTGAAAAAACATCCACTCAACACTCCGGTGCGTGCAAAGTAACGGATTTGGCGAAAGCCATTTGCCCGGCGCAAAATGGTTTGGGAAATTTTCGGTTCTGTGCTTCCTCGCCCGAGGACGCAACGGTGGAAGCCGAAGGCACCTGCCCTCGTCCGGACATTCAGGCGTCGGGTGGGTGCGGCAGGCCTGCCTGAAACGCAGGAAGTCTTACTTTTGGGCCCGAATTTGGACAGGATCGTCCCTCAAGAAACTGAATCGCAATGCGCAGAGAAACGAAAATCGGTTTGCTGGCCGCCATTTCCATCGCCATCGGCATCATCGGCTACAAATATCTCAACGGCCAGAACGTTCTTTCCCGCTCCCTCGTGCTCTATGCCGTCTATGACGACGTCAACGGCCTGCAGCCCTCCGCGCCCGTGTGGCTGCACGGCTTCCAGGTGGGTCTGGTCACCAACGTGTACCAGAAGCCCGACGATATCAAGAAAATCGTCGTGGTGCTCGACATCGACAAGGACATCAAGCTGCCCAAGGACGCCGTGGCCGAGCTCATCACCTACAACCCCATGGGCGGCAAGGCCATCGTCCTGAAGTTCGAAGGCACCTGCTCGGGCGACGACTGCCTCCAGAGCGGCGACTACATCAAGGCCCAAAGCAAGGGCGTGCTCGCCTCCATGCTGCCGCAGGACGAAGTGAAGCAATACCTCGAGCTGCTGCAAACCAGCATCACCCGACTCATCGACACCCTTTCGGGACAGATGGGCGGCGAGACGGGCCCCATGGCCGACCTCACCCAGACGGCGGCCAACCTGCGCTCGCTCACCGGCCGCCTCGACGGCATGCTGGCGCGCTCGTCGGCCTCCATCACGGGCACGCTCGACAACGCCCACAGCCTCACCGAAGCGCTGAAGGCCAGCCAGGCCGACCTGCAGCAGAGCCTGAGCAACCTGGCAGCCATCAGCACGCAGCTCAAGGAGGCCGACCTGGGCCAGACCGTAGGGCAGGCCAACGACGCCCTCGCCGGCTTCCAGGCCGCCCTCACCGACGTGCAGCAGGCCGTCAACAACCTCAACACGCTGCTGCAAAACATCAACAGCGGGCAGGGCACCCTCGGCAAGCTGGCCGCCGACCCCGCCCTGTACGACGAGCTGAAAGAAGCCTCGCGCCAGGCCACCCTGCTGCTCGAAGACCTGCGCCTGCATCCCAAGCGCTACACCCGCATCCTGTCGAAGAAAGAAATACCCTACGAAACGCCTGCCGGCGACCAGTAACCCGGCCGGGCAGGCGCATGCCCCAACGAGCCACAATACCGGACTGCCATGGGTTGGCTACTTTTTTTCAAGGCATTGCACATCATCGGCTTCGTGTCGTGGTTTGCCGGACTGTTCTACCTCGTCCGACTCTTCGTCTATCACGTCGAGGCATTGGACCGCGACGAGCCGGAGCGCAGCGTGCTGACCCGCCAGTATGCGGTGATGGAAAACCGCCTGTACCGCATCATCACCCATCCGGCCATGCTGTTCACCTGGGCTGCCGGCCTGAGCATGATTGCGTGGCACGGCACCGAGTGGCTGGCGCAAAATGGCTGGCTGCACGTGAAGCTGGTGTTGCTGGTGCTGCTGACGGCCTACCACCTGTCGTGCAGGCGCTTCATCCGCCAGCTCGAAGCCGGGCAGCGCCCGCTGTCGAGCTTCGGCTTCCGGCTCTACAACGAAGTGCCCACTTTTTTCCTGATCGCCATCGTGGTGCTGGCCGTCTTCCGGCACCAGCTCAACCTGACCATTTTCCTGTCGGCATTGGTGCTGCTGGCCGCGGTGGTGTGGTATTTTGCCCGCAAGGGCGCTTCGAAAGCCAAAACCGACAAATAGACGCACATGAAGATCGAACTCTGGCAGATCGGCAAGACGTCCGATAGATGGCTGGAGACGGGCATCGAGCAATACACCAAGCGCCTTTCGCACTACAACCCCTTCGAGCTGGTCACCCTGCCCGACGTCAAGCAGGGACACAAACTCGCACCCGACCAGCTGATGGCCAAAGAGGCCGAGATGGTCCTGGGCAAGCTGCAGCCAAACGACATGCTCGTGTTGCTCGACGAGCGGGGCCAGCAATACAGCTCGCGGCAGTTTGCGCGGCAGCTCGAGCGCTGGCTTCAGCGCCCCGTGCGGCGCATCGTCTTCCTGGTGGCGGGGGCATGGGGGGCGGCCCCCGAGCTCAAGCTGCGCGCCGACGTGCAGCTCTCGCTTTCGCAAATGACCTTTTCGCACCAGATGGTGCGCCTGTTCCTCGCCGAACAGCTCTACCGCGCCTTCACCATCCTGCGCGGCGAGCCCTATCACAACGACTGAGCACCCCAGCGCGCCGCCTCGAC
This sequence comes from uncultured Saprospiraceae bacterium, assembly GCA_964401445.1. Lineage (GTDB taxonomy): Bacteria > Bacteroidota > Bacteroidia > Chitinophagales > Saprospiraceae > WFYJ01. The sequence continues at coordinate 3,317 of CAYNYN010000235.1, forward strand.
CAGGGCGCGCCCCATGGCGGAGCGGGGCGCCCGGAACAGCTCGTCGGGGTGGGCTTCCTCGACCACGCGGCCCGCGTCCATCACCAGGATGCGATGCGACACGAGGCGCACCACGGCCAGGTCGTGGGCGATGAAGAGCATGGCCAGGCGGTGGCGCTGCTGCAGGCGCAACAACAGCTCGAGCACCTGCTTCTGGATGGTGACGTCGAGCTGGGCCACGCACTCGTCGCACACGAGCACGCGCGGCTGGCAGGCCAGGGCCCGCGCGATGCACACGCGCTGGCGCTCGCCCCCCGACAACTGGCGCGGCAGGCGGTCGTGCCAGCCGGCGGGCAGGTCCACCTCTTCGAGCAGGGCCTGCATCCGTTCGAAGCGCTCCCCCTCGTCGTCGTGCAGGCCGTGCACGCGCATCGGCTCGAGGATGGCCTCACCGATGGGCAGCCGCGGGTTCAGCGCCGCCACCGGATCCTGAAAGATGAGCTGCACGTGCCGGCGCGCGCGCCGCAGCGCCGCCCCCGCCAGTGCCATCCAGTCGGTGCGGCCCACGCGCACCTGTCCCGTAGCGGGCACGAGGCGCAGCAGGCCGCGTGCCAGGCTCGTCTTGCCGCAGCCCGACGGCCCTACGATGCCCACCGTCTCGCCCCGCCGCAGCGCAAACGACACGCCATTGACGGCGGTGTGCCGCTTCTTTTTGCTCCACAACGATCGCCTTTCGGCAAACGACACCCGCAGGTCGCCCACCTCCAGCACCGGCTCCTCGGCGGGCGCGGGGGCCACCCAGGGCGCCTCATCGAGACGGGGCATGGCCTGGATGAGGGCGCGCGTGACGGCATGGGCCGGCGCGCGCCATACCTGCGCCAGCGGACCCTGCTCCACCACCCTGCCCCTGTCGAGGATGACCACCTCGTCGGCCAGGTGGCGCACCACGCCCAGGTCGTGCGAGATGAACAGCATGCTGAAGCCCAGCTCCCGGCGCAGCTCGCCGAACAGCTCGATCAGCTCGCGCTGGCGCAGCACGTCGAGGGCCGTGGTCGGCTCGTCGGCGATGAGCAGGGCGGGCTCGGCACACAGCGCCAGGGCCAGCATGACGCGCTGGCGCTGCCCGCCCGACAGCTGGTGGGGCCACGCACGCAAGATGCGCTCCGGCTCGTCGAGCCGCACCCGTTCCAGCCACTCCAGGGCGCGCGTGCGGGCCGCCCGGCGGTCCATGTCGAAGTGGTGCCGCAGCGTCTCGACGAGCTGGTCGCCACAGCGCAGCACCGGGTTGAGCGCACTCATCGGCTCCTGAAACACGTAGCCGATGCGGCGCCCCCGCACCCTGCTCCACCCCTTTGCATCCAGCGCAGTGAGCTCGAGCACCTCGTCGCCCGTATCGAACAGGATGCGCCCGCGCACGAGCCGTGCTCCTTCGGGCAGGAGGCCGGCCACGGCCTGGGCGGTGGTGGTCTTGCCCGAGCCCGAGGCCCCCACCAGCGCCACCGTCGTGCCGGCCTCCACCTGCAGGTCGAGCCCGTCCACCACGACGCGCTCCTGCCCCGCACGGGGCCAGGCGACGGTCAGGTCCTGAATGTCGAGCAGCGGCATGGGTGGCAGCGGTTGCAATGGTCTCGCAGGGATGAGTTCCCTGTAAAAGTGGTTGAGCGTTGAGCGTTGAGGGTTGAGGGTTTGGGTTTAAAGTTTAGTGTTTAAAGCTTATTATCAGCGTATTACAAATAAAGGCTACATATCTATCGTCCATCTTCCATCGACTTTTTGCAATAAGCTCAGGAATCAATCGACGAGGTGCAGGCGGAAGGAGCCGCCTTCGAACTCGAGCTTCAGGTGGCTGCGCCGGCGCAGCCACTCCATGAGCTCTTCACCGAGAAACGCGCGGCGCCAGGTGCGCTCGAAAATGGGATCGAAATAATCGGGATCGTTCTTCATCACCTTCATCACGGGCGGCGGCACCACCAGGTCGGGCGCAATGCTGGCCTCGAGCGAGCGATAGCGGATGAGCAGGGCCAGCATCTCCATGATAATCTCCTGATAGGGCGACTGCTCGGCGCCCCGCCCCGGCAGCCGTTCCAGCACCTCGAGCTCCTCCTCGGTGGGCGGCCGCTCGAAGAGCTCGACGAACAGGGTACCGAACTCGCGCACCACGCGCTCGGGGATGCGCCGGTTTTGCGCCAGCGCGTCCCTGCCGGCGCCCACGCTGCGCACGATGTGACTGATCATTTTTTGCGGAAGCACCATCTCGCGCGAGTGGTTGCGGCGCTCGGCCTCCTCCTCGCGCCATTTCAGCAGGCGCAACAGGAAGAGCTGTTCGCGCGGACCCAGGTTCTGGATCAGACGGCTGCTCAGCACCTCCTTCCAGGGGTCCTTGTAGTAGAACCTCTTGTCCTCCCAGGTGGCACACTCCTCGCGCAGCCAGTCCAGCCGTCCCAGCTCCTCCAGCTTGCGTCGGAGGTTGCTCCACACCTGTGGCAGGTAGAGCACGTCCTGCACGGCATATTTGAGCTGTTTGGCACGCAGGGGGCGCTGCTCCCAGTCGGCCACGGCATAGCCCTTGGCCAACCGCACGCCCGCCTCCTCTTCGATGAGCACGCGGTAGGACACGGGATAGCGATAGCCCACGAACCCGGCCGCCACCTGCGTGTCCACCACGTTGGCAGGCACGGTGCCGAACAGCTCGTGCAACAGGCGGTAGTCGTTCTCGCCGGCATGCGTGATCTTTTGGATCTGCGGGTTGGTGATGAGGGCAAGGAAGGGCCCCAGATCGTCGAGCGCCAGCGGGTCGATCAGGAAGATGCCTTCGGGCGAGGCCACCTGGATGAGGCACAACTGGGTCCGGAATCGCTTTTCACCTATGAATTCGGTGTCGAAACAAAGCCAGGGCACATTTTGATGCCTTTCGGCAAAAGCGGCCAGACCGGCCGGATCGCTGATCAGTTCGTACTTGGATGCTCGGGATGTCATGTCGGTGTACAGGTTTCGGGGATTGCTTCGAAGGCGCTAAAGATAGAAAATCGGGCTGGCCGCCAAAG
>CAYNYN010000236.1:0-3022 GCA_964401445.1 uncultured Saprospiraceae bacterium
GGTCAATCCCCCGTTGATCGTCATCGTGCCGCTATTCGTCAATGTACCATTGAAGGTCAGGCCCTTGCTTGCCTCCACCTCGATCACCGCACCGAGCTTGTTTTCGACGGTACCCGAAAGGGTTTGATTGCCGTTCCCGCCTGTTTTGAGCAGATAGGCAGACTTTTCATTGATCCATGTGATGCCACTGTTGTTGGCATTGATCACACTGATCGTCAGCGTCAGGAAATTCCGGATTACGGCCCCTGTGGCGCTCGTCAGATGACCGGAATTCCACGAGAGCTGATTGCGGTTGGTCAGGTCCGCCTCCAGCGTCACGGAACCCAGCAACCGAATCGTGCCCAGGTTCTCGATCTGACCAGCGGCATTGGTCACTTGTGTCCCGTTGTACATATCCCAGGTAGCCGCTGCCTCAACCGTGACGGTATTGAAAAGGGCTGCCGAATTGGTGGTTACCGTATGTCCGGCCTTGATCACCACATCGTCGGCATTGGTGGGTACCACGCCGCCAGACCAGGTCGTGGCCGCGTGCCAGTTTCCCGAGCCTACACTTTCGATATTGGCAGCATGAAGGGTTGTGGAAAGGGTTACCAGTGTACACAATGCAGTACAGAGGACGAGGAATCGCCCGTTGGAGAGGGTGAGGGTAGCAAAGCGCATTTCCCAATTTGTTTGTTCACCCAACGTCTATTCTCGAGCAAAAGCGAGCCAAAGAGGAAGAGGATGGATGGGGTTTCAAATGGCTCAGCAAGGGAAGAGCTCGTGCTCGAAAAAGCGCGACCGCCAACCAGGCTGAATGTATTCCCGCTCAAGGTGGGCGCCTGCTGCCGGACAAAATCGGTCAATCATGGACCAATAACCCGCAAAACATGTTGATTTTCTGCCATAAACACAATTCATCGTTTTCCCACAATGAGATCACGACACCTTAGGTGTCGGGCTGGCGAATGAGGATGAATTGTGCGTGAGGAGCCTTTGAGGTTGGAGGATGAGGCTGCTGCAAGGAGTCGATGGACGATGGACGATGGATTATTGCACCGACGTCGTTACGTCGTCACGTCGTCACGTTGTTACGTCGTCACGTCGTTGCGCGAGGCCAACCCTACACGCTCAACCCTCAACTTGGGAAAAACTGCGTCTTCACTGCGTAATGCTGCGCCTGAAAGCTGCGGTTTTGAAAAATTTCCAAACCACTTCGAAACAATTATCCACGGCAGCAAGCGCCAAAACAGCAGGCGTCAGGTGCCTTTCCTGAGGTAGGAACTGGGCAATCGGCCATAGGCCTTCCTGAAGTTGCGCGTGAACGTGCGCACATCCGAAAAGCCCGCCTCTGCCGCCACCTGGCTCACCGTATTGTACACCCTGTTGATCAGCAGCTCCCTTGCCCGTGCCAGCCGCACCTCCGTGACGTACTGTTTGGGCGAAAGCCCCGTCAGGCGTTTCACCCTGCGGAAAAGGGTGGCCTCACTCATATTGAAGTGCCCACACAACAGGGAAACGCTCAGCAGGTCATTCTTCAAATTGTCGGACACGAATTGTTCGAAGGACCTGAGCCATTCCATATCCTCCGCGCTCATGGCCGGACGCCCGGACGCTTCGCTGCCTGGCACGGCCTCATCGGAAGGGCCGTAGTTTCGCTTCAGCAGGTTGTGGATGGTCACTTTCAACTCCTCTGCCACGAAGGGCTTCGTGATATAGTTGTCCACACCAATGCGCAGCGCCTCGAGGCGATCCTTGTTTTCCTTTTTTGCCGTGAGCATGACCACCGGAATGTGCCGAAAACGATCCGATTGCTTCAGTCGCGAAAGCAACTCGTAGCCATCCATTTCCGGCATCAACACGTCGGAAACGATCAGGTCGCAGCGCTGTCCCTCCTCCAGCCAGGCCAGGGCCTCTTTTCCGTTGCCCACGGTGTGCACGGCATAGGCCTCCGAGAGCAGCACCTTCAGGTAATCTTGCAGTTCCTCGCTGTCCTCCACCACCAGGATGGACTTTTTGCCTTCCGATGTGTCGGCGGCAGCCGACAGGACCGGCTCGGCGCCCGGCGCCACGTGCCGTTCGAAAAAGCCCCCACCCCCCTCCTGGCCGGACAGATGTTCCGCAGAGGACACAGGCACCTCCACGTGGAAGGTGGTGGTTTTGCCAGGCTCGCTTTTCACCTCGATCTGCCCGCCCATCAGCTCCACATAGGCCTTGCACAGGGCCAGGCCGATGCCTACCCCACTGACGCTGTGCACGTCGGCGTCGGGCACGCGATGGAACCGCTCGAAGATGGCGTCGAGCTGATCGGCAGGAATCCCCTTCCCCTCATTGGTCACTTCCAGGTGAATGGCATCTGCCGTGCAATAGAGCCTGGCCTCGACGCTCCCGCCTTTGGGGGTATACTTGGCCGCATTGCCCAGGATGTTGTTGAATATTATCTGAAACTTGCCCTTGTCCACCCGGACGAGCAAATCGCCGGGCACCTCCACCTGCAGGGTGGCCTCGTGCCCTTTCGAGGTGAAGATGGAGTCGAACTGGGCCATCAACTGCCGGACCCAGGGCTCGAGGTGCACCCAGGACTCTTCGAGTGTGACCTTGTTCAACCCCAACTTGCGTACTTCCAGGATGCTTTCGGTCATGTCCACGACCTTCTGGCCTGCACCCAGTGCCGTGCGGATCAATTGCTGCTCGTCTTGCGACAAATCCTTTCTGCTGGCCAGCATCTCCAGCGCCCCCAGAATCACGGTCATGGGAGTGCGCAGTTCATGGCTGATATTGTGGAAATACTCGTCGCGTTTATCCGATATTTCCTTCAGCTTCTTCGCCTGGCCTTCGATCAGCAGATTTCGGGATGCCAGGTCTTTGTTCTTTTTGCGCAACATCCAGAAGGCTGTCAGCAATACGATACCGAGAAAAGCGGTGATGAAAAGCAGGTAGAACAACGCTTGCCGGCGTTCGCCTTCCATCTGCAAGGCCAATTGCTGATTCCGGTTTTCGATGGCAAGGCGGTCGCGCTCCCTGGCCAGAAGGTAGTTTTCGA
>CAYNYN010000236.1:3122-6303 GCA_964401445.1 uncultured Saprospiraceae bacterium
AGCCCAAAAAGGTGCGCAACCTCACACGAAGGATCGTCGGCGCAATGACCATCGATGAGTTGAAAAGCCCAGGCAAGCGAGGAATCTCCCTGGTTGGTCGCCGTCCCCATCTCAAGGATCCCACGGATATCACACGTATCCAGCTCGGGGAAAGCACGCGCCAACAGACCGGAAAAAGGCAACAAAAACAGGGCAGCCGCTACCAGCCAGCAATTTGGCGGCATAGGGGTAGGCGATGTCCTGTTTTTCCCAATGCTCATTCCCATGTTTTTCTCAATCAAGACACCCCAAAACAATGTACCTACACGAATCGCGGTGCAGGGATTGGCTGAAATGTGGATCTGCGATGGCAATGCCTGGTGGAAACACTACCGGTTGGTATCTGTGAAGCAGCTCGGGGCCTTGCTGGCAGGTTGAAAGCAATCGAGCCCAAAAAGGCTTCCCATTTGAGCATGCATCGTCCCTTCCAATCGGTTGCTGGCCCCTTGGATGCACGACTTGCCTGCAAGATTGGCAAAAAAATCTGACAAATGCTGGTTCAGCTCACTTTCGCACCGTTATCCATATCCCGATCGGCAGGTTGGACGAAAACGAGCCTCCCCTCCTTGTCCTCAGCCATGAGGATCATGCCTTGCGAAAGGATGCCCCTGAGCTTGCGCGGCTTGAGGTTGGCCAGCACCAGCACCCTTTGTCCGACGACCTGCTCGGGCTCGTATTGATGAGCAATTCCCGAAACGATGGTCCGCTTTTCGATGCCCAGGTCCACCGTGAGCTTCATCAGCTTGTCCGTTTTGGGCACGCGTTCGGCGGCCAGGATGGTACCGGTGCGGATGTCCAGCTTCGCAAAATCATCGTAGGTGATCTCGTCGGCGATGGGCGGATAGGCTGGCTGCTGCTTCGCCGCCTCGGCCTCCAGGACGGCCTGCAGCCGCGCCTTTTGGCGTTCGATGATTTTCAGGCGGCTGTCGTCGCGTCGGTCCACGATCTTGGCGAAGAGGATTTCCGGCTTGCCGATCCGATGGCCTTCCGGCAAAAGCGGCGTGCCCGCTTCGAGGCGGTGCAGGGCTTCGGTCCACGCGCCGTGTGCCAGCTCGGCCATGCCCAGCAGTTTGCGCAAGCGGGCGGCACTGAACGGGATGAAGGGCTCGGCCATGTAGCTGAGCAGGGCCGAGACCTGCAGCGCCGTACCCATCACCTCGCCTATGCGCGGATCGTCGGGGTTGGCCTTGTACAGGGCCCAGGGGGCCTGCTCCTGCAGGTACTGGTTGCCCCAGGTGGACACTTCCATGAAGAGCTGTGCGGCATTCTTCAGGTTGAAATCCTCGATCTCGCTCGCCCATTTGCGCGCCAGCGCCAACACGGGCGCCAACGCCTCCTTGAGGCGCGCAGCCGGAGCGGGCACCACCCCGCCAAAGTACTTGTTGGTGAGCACCACCACGCGGTTGATGAAATTGCCGAGGTTGTCGGCCAGCTCCTTGTCGTGGAAATCGACGAAGTCGTCCCACTTGAAGTCGCTGTCGCGGTTCTCGGGCAGGTTGCGGGCCAGCGCCCACCGCAGGGCATCTTCCTTGTTGGGAAAATCCTTGAACTCCTCGAGGTATTCGTGCTGCTCGATGCCCCAGCCCCGCGACTTCGAAAACTTGTTGCCCTCGAAATTGAGGAACTGGTTGGCCGGCACATTGACGGGCAAGGCATACTCGCCGTGTGCCTTGAGCATGGCCGGAAAGACGATGCAGTGGAACACGATATTGTCCTTGCCGATGAAGTGGATGAGCTGCACGTCGTCCCCCTTCCACCAGCGCTCCCAGTCGTCGCCGTGGTCCATGGCCCACTGGCGCGTGGCCGAGATGTAGCCGATGGGCGCATCGAACCACACGTACAGCACCTTGCCCTTCGCTTCGGGCAGCGGCACGGGTACGCCCCAGTCGAGGTCGCGCGTGATGGCGCGCGGCTGCAGGCCCTGATCGAGCCACGACATGCACTGCCCGATGACGTGCTTGCGCCACTTGGCCGGGTCGTGATGCGGCTTGCCGTCGAGCGTGCCCTGGCCGATCCACTCGCGCAGCCAGCCCTCGTGGCGGTCGAGGCGGAAGTACCAGTGCTTGGTCTGGCGCAGCACCGGCGGCTTGCCGCTCAGCACCGAACGCGGATTGATCAGCTCGAGCGGCGAGAGGGCCGAGCCGCATCGCTCGCACTGGTCGCCATAGGCCTCTTCGTAGCCACACTTGGGGCAGGTGCCCACGATATAGCGATCGGCCAAAAACTGCTGGTATTCCTCGTCGTAGTATTGCTCCGTGGTGCGCTCCTCGAACTGGTCGCCCTGCTCGTAGAGCTTCAGGAAAAACTGCTGGGCCGTCTCGTGATGCAGCGGCGCCGAGGTGCGGTGGTAGATGTCGAACGAGATGCCGAGCCGCTCGAAGGTGGTCTTGTTCAGCTCGTGGTACTTGTCGATGATCTCGCGCGGCGACACGCCCTCCTTCTTGGCGCGCATGGTGATGGCTGCGCCGTGCTCGTCCGAACCACAGACGAACAGGACTTCTTCCCCTTTCATCCGCAGATAGCGCACGTAGATGTCGGCCGGGAGATAGGCGCCCGCCAGATGGCCCAGGTGCAGGGCACCGTTGGCGTACGGCAGGGCTGAGGTGACCATGTATCGTTTCCGTTGGCTCATGGCTGGCTTTTTTGTGGCGCGAAAATAGTTATTTGCCCCCGCTGTGCCCTATCTCAGCCGAAATGAACTCCTTTGTGGCTATGATCACACAAACCCATCAATCGTTTATCGTAGATTTGCGATAGATAAAAAATGAGCAACCATGGCCACGACAGAGAAAGAAACACCGACCAACCGCGCGGAGGAGTTGAACGAACTGGCCCGCTATGCCAAAGCCCTGGCCCATCCGATACGATTGCTGATTCTGGAAATGCTGTCGAACCAATCGTGTTGCTACACGGGCGAGCTGGTGGATGTGTTGCCGATAGCCCAATCGACCGTCTCGCAACACCTGAAGGAGCTCAAGGAAGCCGGACTCATTCAGGGCAACATCGAGCCGCCGAAAGTGCGCTATTGCATCAATCAGGCAAACTGGGATCGCGCGCGGGAGCTGTTTGACCGTTTTTTTCGAAAGGAAAGAAGTGGCCTTGATGGGGAATGAATGATGCGGGAGCAGGATTTGAGAAACCG
>CAYNYN010000237.1:0-2045 GCA_964401445.1 uncultured Saprospiraceae bacterium
ATCGTCCATTTCCACCAGCTTCAACCTTCGGTGCCCGAATTGCACTACTTCACCCGGGCGCGCAGGGGGTGCCGAAGGTTTTTGTAATCCTTGAGCACGACCTTGATGTAGCCGACGGTAAGCGGCGTCTCGATGAGCACGGGCAGGCGGTTTTCATCGGCGGTGGCCCACACGCGCAGGCGCGTGTCTTCCTTGAACACGTAGCCGGCGATCACTTCGGGGCTGAAGCGGTAGACGCGGAAGTGGCCCAGCCCCTTGATCTTTTTCACTTCGGTGCCTTCGTAGGCCACCTTCAGCGGCCACTCCTGCTTGTCCATGAATACCGGCACGGGGAAGATGGTGCCGGGCCGCATGCGTTCGAAGGGCTGGTTGCGGGCGTAGTACACGCTCGACACCATGTCGTGCATGCAGGAAGAAAGCGTGAAAGTGTCGTGTTCCTTGATCAGGTGCTTGCGGCGGCCACGGTGGCTGGTCGCCTGCCGTTTGGCCTGGTCGAACTCGGTGCGGTCGTAGAGCGTGTAGTTGCCTTCGGTCACGTCGCGCACCGAGCGGAAGGGCAGCAGGGTTTCCTTGTCCACCCAGGTGTCGTAGTAGTCGCGCACCTTGTAGAACCAGTCGTACGAGGGGTAGGTCTCGCCCACCACCTTGAGGTGGTAGCTGTCGCCTTCGTCGATGACGCGGAAGGTGACCTCGCCGGCCGCCATCCACACGAAGTTCCAGTTGTAGTAGATCTTGTAGGTGAGCTCTTCGCCGTGTTGGAAGGCAAAGTTTTGCGTGGCACATACCTCGTCGGCCCGTTCGGCTTTCGCCAAATGGGGTGGGGTGGGCGTCTGCGCGCGGAAGAATTTGCCGAAAGGCGCCCCTGCCATCAGGAGCAGCGGGGCGAGCAGCGAGGCAAAGAGAAGGCGACGGTCAGTCATAACCCAGGGATTTTAGAATGTTGGCTCTCAGAATGAGTGCCAGCCCTGCCAACGCCGGTAGCGCCAGGTTTAGTACAAATACCGAGTAGGATGCGGCCAGTATGCCCAAATGGTTGTCGGTGTGGTAGCCCCACACGAACAGGGCGATGGAGCCGCGCGCTACCAGGGGTGGCAGGGGCACGCCCATTTGCAACAAAAAAACGGTGGCCACGGATGCAAGGGCGGCCAGGTATCCCACCTCGATGCCGTAGAACCACACCATGAGGACGTACTGGCTGCTGAATACCAGGTAGCGCAGGGCGGCGATGGCCAGCGCGCGCGCCAGGGTAGGCGTGTCGTAGCGCTCCAGCACGTTGAGCTGGCGCAGCCAGCCGCGCACGCGCTGCGGCCAGGGCAGGCGGCGCGCCAGCGGCCGCACCAGGTCGATGTGGAAGTAGGCGAGCAGCAGCAGGGCGAGAAAGAGCAGGCTCAGTGTGAACGTGGCTTCGGCCAGGTAGCGCGGCGTGTCGAGGAAGTGGAGGGCAAACCACAGCCCGCCCGCCAGGCCGCCAATGAGCAGCACGATGTTTTGCGCAAAGCTGCCGATGAGCGTGGCAATGACGGCCCGCAGGTTGTACTCGGGCTCCACCATCAGGATGCGGCCGGCATACTCGCCGATGCGGTTGGGCGTGAAGATGGACACCGACACGCCGGCCAGCACGGCCCCGAGGGCCTGCCGCCGACCGATGGGCATGAAGGGGCGCACCAGCTGATACCACTTGGCCGTCTCGAGCAGCCAGTTGACGGGCATGAGCTGCAGGCAGCCGAGCAGGAAGGGCAATTGCTGCCACGACAGGTGCGACACGAAGGCGGCCCAGAGCTGGTCGAGGTCCTTGCCGCGGAACGCCTGCACCCACACGGCCCACAGCACGGCTGCCGCCAAAAGCAGCTTCAGCGTCCATTCGATGGCAGGGGTGGCAAGCAGGCGTCGCATGGCGCCAAAAGTACGCACACGCTCGACCGCGAAATAAATTTCGCGCCACGCTGTAGGACGAGATTTATCTCGTCCATGCAGCTCGAAACCTGCATTGGCATTTTGGCCTTTCAGCGCGAAATGAATTTCGCGCCACGAGGTGGGACGAGATT
>CAYNYN010000237.1:2145-6183 GCA_964401445.1 uncultured Saprospiraceae bacterium
CCTCACCATCCCGGCACGATGTTGATGCCCCACACGCCGCGCGTTTCCTGCAGCAGCGGGTAGGCGTAGTAGGGCTCGAGCACCAGCGCGCCGAACAGGTTGACGCGCAGGCTCATGCCCGTGCTGAACACCGGATCGGGATGGAGCGGGTCCTTGGGGTCGCGACTGAAGTCGTCGTAGTTGAAGAAGGCCACACCCCCGTCGGCAAAGAGCGACAGCTCGGTGAAGAACACCTTCGAGGGGATGAGGCACAGGCGGCGCGGGCCGGTGAAGGGCAGCCGCACTTCGAAGTTGCCCACGACGAACTTGGTGCCCAGCAGCTCGTCGGCCGAGCGGCCGTTGAGGGGCAGCAGCTCGTTGGCCTTGTTGTAGCTGTAGCCGCGCACGTACCACGGATAGCCGATGTAGTAGGGATAGAACAGGTACTGGTCGGGGCCCGAGCGGCCGTAATGCATCAGGCGGCCGGCCAGCGCTACGGGGCGCAACCAGAAGTACTGGCGCAGGTCCACCACCAGGTTGTTGAAGTGGAAGTCGCCGAAATAGCGCTCCACGCCGATGCGGAAGCGGTGGCCGCTCAGCGGCGAGGTGATGCCGAAGGCGGCGTTGTCGCCTACCAGCGCCGTGCTTACTGTGGCCAGGCGCCCCTTGAACAGGTTGTAGCCGGCGGTGGCAGGGTCGAGCTTGTTGCGGTCCTGATAGATGAGGCGGCCAAAGGCGTCGTAGTAGTTGTCGAACCGGTCGACGCGGTTGTAGTAGGCCGCGCCGGTGACGGAGCCTTCCACGCGCAGATAGCGCGAGAAGGGGTACTGGGCGAAGAGGCTGAGCTTGTCTTCGAAGGTGCGGATGACGTCGAACTGCCAGTGCTCGGCCAGCACGCGCAGGCCGCCGCCAAAGTCGAGCGTGTCGAGGCCGGCAAAGCCGAGCCGCCCCGTGGGGTAGGCGATGTGCGACAGGCCCACGCCCCAGTTGAGGCGGTGTTTGAGGTTGATCCAGGTGGCCATGCCGCTGAAGTCGTACACCTCGCCATTTAGCGAAAGCGTGCTCATGAGCTGGTTGTTGCCCAGGATGTCGGTGAACAGCATGTCCACGCCGCCGGCACCGCCCGAGGTGACGCCCAGGCCCGTGGTCTGACCCACGCCCATGCCCACGCTCGCGCCCAGGTACGAGAGCTTGAAGCGCGGCTGGTAGGGGATGGGCTTCCAGCGCGGCGGGTGCGCCTGCGCGTAGTAGTCGAAGAGGTTGAGCTGGTAGTCCACCAGGTTGGGCGCCAGCTGGTTGAAGCGGGGCAGGAAGGCGGCCCGCATGTCCACGTCGTCGGGGGCGACGGGGCGGTTGAGCCAGTCTTCGGGGCGGGCGCGCCAGATGGTGTACTTGCCGTCTTCGTAGAGGGTGAACAGCACGCGCAGGCGGCGCGCCTCGGTAGCCGTCGAGAGCGCCGGGCTGAACTCGGTGATGCCCGTGATGCCGATGGTGAAGTCGGTCAGTTGCAGGATGCGGCCCGTGGCCGGATCGAAGCGGTAGAGGTTGCGGTAGCCGTCGCGGTTGCTCAGGAAGAGGATCTGCCCCTCGTTGTCGAACACGGGGTTGAGGTTGTTGGCGCCGAAGAAGAAGTCGAACGCCTGGCGCGCGCCCGTGGCCACGTCGAGCAGCTCGAGGTTGAAGGTCCACTTGCCGTGGGTGCGCCCCCGCTCCATGCTGAGGCGGTCGGTGGCGTACACCAGCTGGCGGCCGTCGGGCGACCAGGCGGGGTGCACCTCCGAGTAGCGGTCGTGCGTCAGGCGCGTGACGCGGTGGTCGGCCAGCCTCACGGCAAACAGGTCGGTCCAGCCGTCGGCCATGCCGCTCACCACGATGGTTTTGCCGTCGGGCGACCAGGCGGGGTTTGAGAAGTAGGGCACGCCGTCGAGGAAGAACTCGTCCACGGTGCGGCCCGTGGCCACGTCCTTGATGACGAGCACGCTGCTGCCCTTCTTCACGCCCACGTAGGCGAACTGCTTGCTGTCGGGCGACCAGGTGCCCGCCGACTCGATGTAGTTGAGGTCGTCGAGGTGGCCGTCGCGCCGGCTCGAACCCACCTTGCGGATGATTTTGCCCGAGCGCGCGTCGGCCAGGTACAGGTCGATGGAAAACAGGTCTTTTTCCGAAAGGAAGATGACATAGCGGCCGTTGGGGCTCATCACCGGCGAGATGTTCATCTCCCCGGCGTTCTCTTCCGAGAAAAGGCGGCTGCCGATGTGGTTTTCCTTTGTGGTTTTGAGGAAGCCGCCGAAGTAGTCTTCCATGCTCTTTTTCCACAGCTCCGAGAGCTGGTCCTTGTCCATGCCCAGCACGAGGAGGCAGGCCGAGTCGAGGCCGCGTTTGGCCGTCTCCACGAAGAAGGGCCGGATGATGGTGTCGCCGCGGATGCCCGTGAGGAACGCCCAGAACGCCTGCCCGTAGCGGTAGGGGAAGTAGGTCGCGTAGTCGTCGAGCTGTTTGAGCGTGGGAAACTTGCCGTGCATGACGGCGTCGCGCATCCACAGGGTGGTATGGCTGTCGAAGCGGCCGATGCTCATGTACTCGGCCAGCCCTTCCACCATCCACAGCGGCAGGTTGGCCAGGTTGCGCATCGAGGTGGAGTCGCCGTGCAGGATGAGGTGATACTGGAAGGCATGCACCAGCTCGTGGCCCAGCACGTGATGCGTCTGCTGGTTGGCCAGCAGCAGCGGGTAGATGACGCGGTTGCGCAGCGCTTCCGTCACGCCGCCCGTGCCGATGCCGATGCTGCTGCTCACGGCATAGGTCTGCTGGAAGTCGGGGTGATCGTGATAGACGATCATGGGGTTGTGCTCGGTGAAGGTGTCGCGCAGCACGTGCTGGTGATAGTCGTACCAGTGCTCGCTCCACGCCGCGATGTCGTCGAGCCGCTCCCGATTGTCGAGGTAGTGGTAGATGTGGAAATGGTCGGTCTCGATGGTGCGCCAGGCGTAGCGTTCGTACACGGGTTTGTTCTGCCCGAAATACTGGGCATGGGCGATCATCGATGTGCACGACAGTGCGATCAGCGCGAAAAGCCACCGTAGCGAATTCATCGGCTTGCCGTTTTGGTGAAGGACAGGAACCGCAACAATTTACATTCTTTCGGGGTTCGCAGTTCATTTGTCTTGCCTTTCGGCAAATGGCACCTCCCGTCTCCTGCATGGCAGCTTGTCTTGGTCAAGGGTTGCAAGGCAGCTCGTGTGCGGCGGGCGTACCCTCCCGAATGCCAATGCCGGCGCGGAATCCCTATTTTCGCCCAAAACCCGAACGAACCATGCTGCAAAGTATCGACCTGTCGAAAGTGCTGTTCTTCGACATCGAATGCGTGAGTGCCGAGCCGCACTACGAGGCGCTCAGCGATGAGTTTCAGGACCTGTGGCGGCGCAAGGCGCAAAACCTGTCGCGCGCGACCGAGCCGCTCGACGACGAGCGCGTGGCCGAGATGTACCGCGAGCGGGCCGCCATCTATGCCGAGTTTGGCAAGATCGTGTGCATCTCGGTGGGCCTGGTGGTGCGCGACCGCGACACGGGGCGCCTGCACCTGCGCATCAAGTCCTTCGCCGACGCCGACGAGCGCAAGGTGCTGCAGGGCTTTTCCGACCTGGTCAATCAGTATTTCAACGACATCAACAAGCACTACTTCTGCGGCCACAACATCAAGGAGTTCGACGTGCCCTACATCTGCCGCCGCATGGTGGTGCACCAGATGGAGCTGCCCAGGCCGTTCCGGCTGCGCGGCCTCAAGCCCTGGGAAACGGGCCATCTGCTCGACACCATGGAGCTGTGGAAGTTTGGCGACCGCAAGGCCTTCACCTCGCTGCGCCTGCTGACGGCCCTCTTCGGCATACCCAGCCCCAAGGACGACATCGACGGCTCGGAGGTGGGGCGCGTCTTCCACGAAGAACAGGACGTCGAGCGCATCGCCCGCTACTGCGAGAAGGACGTGCTGGCCACCGTGCAGCTCTTCCTGCGCTACCGCTACGAGCCCCTGCTCGAGCCCGACCAGGTCACCTTCGTCGA
>CAYNYN010000238.1:0-6132 GCA_964401445.1 uncultured Saprospiraceae bacterium
CGAATCTTCAAATCCTCTTTACGCGATATTCATCATCATTCACCGGCGCTATAAATTTTATTATCATTTCATTACGAATAAATCTTCTCTGCCCATCGTCCATCGTCCATCGTCCATCGTCCATCGTCCATCCCTTCTGCCTTTCGGCAAATTACACCCGCGGGGCCGTGGCAGCCTGTCCTTTTCGATGAATGGGAAAAAATGCCCTCCAAAGTCGGGTGTGGGCAGAATTTTGCACAAGCGGAATGCCTTTCGTGCCCAATTCCTATTTTGTTGCCCGATCCCGACCCCGCGAAGCCAGCATCGTATCACCCGACCAAAAAATACTGGTACATGAGTCGTTTCGTACTTCTTCTCCTGTGCTGGAGCTGTGCCCTCGTATGGGGCCATGCCCAGGCGCCTTCCGGCAAAAAGCAACTCACCATCGACGACCTGGTGCACTGGAAAACCGTCGAGGACCCGCTCATCTCCGACGATGGCCGTTTCGTGTGCTGGCGCCAGCATCCCGAAGAGGGCGACGACACGCTCGGCCTGTGGGATGCCACCACGGGCCAGCGTCGGCTGTTTGCCCGCGGCGATCGGGCCGCTTTCAGTGCCGACAGCCGCTGGCTGGCATTTCGCCGCACGGCGCCGGCCGACAGCGTGCGGGCCTGGAAGAAGCGCGACCTGCCCCGCAAGAAGTGGCCCAAAGACACGCTGGAGCTGGTGGACCTGCACACGGGCAACGAGACCAGCATCCCGAACGTGAAGCGTTTTGCCTTGCCCGACAAATACTCGGGCTGGCTGGCCATCTGGTACGAGCCCGACAACCAGCGCGACACCACACAGGCAGGCAAGGACAAGAAAAAAGAGTCGCGCGAAAACGGCTCGCGCCTCGAGTTGCGCGCCCTGAGCGGCGGCCAGTCCCTCGCCCTTGATTACGTGACCGACTGGACGCTGGCCGAGGAAGCGCCCGTGCTGCTCTACCACACCAGCGGCGACGACTCGCTGGTGCAGCGGGGCGTCTGGCTGCTCGACCTGCGCCAGCCCGAGCCCCGGCCCCGACCCTTGTGGCGCACCACTATCGAAGAGGCCGACTTCAAGGCCCTGACGCTCGACCGCCAGGGGCGCGCGGCCGCTTTCCTGCTGCAGCTCGACACCACCGGGGCCGACGTCAAGCCGTGGGCGCTGGCCCTGTACCGCACGGGCCAGGACTCGGCCCACGTCATCGCCGACACGGCGGCCGCCTTTTTGCCGGAAGGCTGGCAGCTCAGCCCCGACGAGCGCCTGCGTTTCAGCGATGCGGGCGACCGCCTGCTCTTCGGCATCAAGCCCATACCGCCGCAGCAGGACACCTCGCTGCTGGAGGACGAGATCGTCAACGTCGAGGTGTGGACGTGGAAGGATCCGATGATCTACCCGCAGCAGAACGTGCGCAAGGAGCAGGAGCTGAAGCGCTCCTACGAGGTGCTGTACCGCCTCGGCGACGACCGCTTCGTGCCGCTGGCCGACACGTCGCTGCCCGAGGTGGAGCTGGCGCCCGACCTTTCGGGGCGCTGGGCCGTGGGCTGGAACGACTGGCCCTACTTCTACCGCGTGTCGTGGGAAGGCTTCCCGCCGGCCAAAGACATCTACCGCGTCGACCTGGAGACGGGGGCCCGCCATCTCGTGGCACGCGAGGTGCGCGCCAACGTCAACATCAGCCCGGGTGGACAGTATGCCCTGTGGTACAACGTGGCCGACACGGCATGGTATGCCTGCACCCTGGCCGACGGCAGCCTGCGCCGGCTGACGAGCAACGAGCTGTCGGCCTTCTACGACGAGCTCAACGACCGGCCCATGCATCCCAGTCCCTACGGCGCGGCCGGCTGGACGGAGGGCGACCGCCGCGTGGTCCTCTACGATCGCTACGACCTGTGGGAGATCGACCCCTCGGGCCGCGAACGGCCGCGCCGCCTGACCAAAGGGCGGGAGAGCCGGATGCAATATCGGGTGGTGGACCTCGACCGCGAACGCCATTTCCTCGACACGCGCCTGCTGCTGCGCATGTTCGATGAGAAGAGCAAGGGCAGCGGCTATGCCTGGCTTTCGCCAAAAGACGTGGCGCCCCAGGTGGCCGTCTTCGACGAACACTACTGGTTCGGCACCCGCGTGCACAAGGCCCGCAAGGCCGACCGCCTCGTCTTCACGAAGGAAAACTACCAGGTCTTTCCCGACCTGCTGTATGCCGGCCTCGATTTTGCGGAAGCCAAACAGGTGAGCCACGCCAACCCCCAGCAAAAAGATTTCCGCTGGGGCACCATCGAGCTGGTGGAGTGGACCTCGCTCGACGGGCAGAAACTGCAGGGCCTGCTCGTCAAGCCCGAGGACTTCGACCCGAACAAGCAGTATCCGCTGCTGGTCAACTTCTACGAGCGCAACAGCCAGACCCTCAACCGGCACCGCCGCCCCTACGCCCACCGCAGCACCATCAACTACCCGCTCTACATCAGCAAGGGCTACGTCATCTTCAACCCCGACATCCCCTACAAGGTGGGCTACCCGGGCCAGAGCTGCTACGACGCCGTCATGTCGGGCGTGAGCATGCTCATCGACAAGGGCTTCGTGGACAAGGAGCGCATCGGCGTGCAGGGCCATAGCTGGGGCGGCTACCAGGTGGCCTACCTGCTGACGAAGACCAACCTCTTCCGCTGTGCCGAGTCGGGCGCGCCCGTGGTCAACATGTTTTCGGCCTATGGCGGCATCCGCTGGGGCAGTGGCCTGAGCCGCATGTTCCAGTACGAGCATACGCAGAGCCGCATCGGCGGCACCATCTGGGAGTATCCGCTGCGCTATCTCGAAAACTCGCCGCTCTTCTTCCTCGACCGCGTCACCACGCCCGTGCTCATCCTGCACAACGACAACGACGGCGCCGTGCCCTGGTACCAGGGCATCGAGTACTACATCGGCCTGCGCCGCCTGGGCAAGCCCGCCTGGCTGCTCAACTACAACGGCGAACCGCACTGGCCGCTGAAGCTGCAGAACCGCAAGGACTTCCAGACGCGCATGGCCCAGTTCTTCGACTACTACCTGCTCGATGCGCCCATGCCCCGATGGATGGAGCGCGGCGTGCCCGCATGGGAAAAGGGCATCCGGCAGGGGCTGGAGCCGGTGGGAGATGAGCGAGAGTGAGGAGAGAAGAGAGAGGAGTGACGTTTGCGAGCCTTGCAGAGGCTCGTAAACGTCGGTGGGGGTTTTTATGAGACGGAGAGACGGAGTGAAGGAGAGACGGGGAGAAAAATCATCGTCCATCGTCCATCGTCCATCGTCCATTGTCTATCGTCTATCGTCCATCGTCTTTTCATCCAGGCTCAATCCGATTGATCATGAAATCATGGATCGTTCTTTTTGCCCTGTTTTTCGCTTTCGCAAACGAGACCCGGGCGCAGCAGGGCATCGTGCTGGAGGGCCAGGAGGTCGAGTCGGCCATACTGGGCCGCACGATGCGCTACGCCATCTATCTGCCGCCCGGCTATTCGGCCAACACGCGCGACTATCCCGTGCTGTACCTGCTACACGGCTACACCGACTCGGAGTGGGCCTGGGTGCAGTTTGGTCAGGTGCAGGCCATTGCCGACGAGGCGATACGCAGTGGCGTCGCACCGCCCATGATCATCGTGATGCCCGATGCGGGCGTAACGTGGTACATGAACGACCATGCCGGCACCGAGCGCTATGAAGACTACTTCTTCGACGAGCTGCTGCCCCACATCGAAGCCACCTGGCCGGTGCGCCGCGGGTGGGAGTTTCGGGCCGTGGCGGGCCTCAGCATGGGCGGCCATGGCGCCTTGCTCTATGCCCTGAAGCATCCGGCCATGTTTGCAGCCTGTGCGCCGCTGAGCGCCGCCGTGTACACCGACGAAGAGGTGGTGGCCATGCCACAGGACCAGTGGGACTACGTGTGGGGCAAGCTCATCGGCGAGGGGCTGGAGGGCCAGGCGCGCCTGACCGACCACTGGAAGGCCAACAACGCGCTCTATCTGGCCCGCCAGGCAGACCGCGAGCTTCTCCGACGGGTGTCGTTCTACATCGACTGCGGCGACGACGATTTCCTGTACAAGGGCAATGCGGCCCTGCACGTCCTGCTGCGCGATCTGGGCATCCGGCACGAGTATCGCGTGCGCGATGGCGGCCACGAGTGGAGCTACTGGCGGTCGGCCTTGCCCGAGGTGCTGCACTTCGTGGGCAAGCGCTTCACGCGCTGAGCGACTGGCGAACTTTGCGAAAGCGGAAGCGGCTTATTGTGTTTTTTACAAAATATCATAACTTGCCGGCACTCGCCAACAGTGAAAAATTTTCCACCAATCGTTTTCGGACTCGGGTGTTGCTCGCCTTCCAGGGTAGGGCAGTGATCATGTGTACACTCTTACAACGCATACCGTCATGTATTTCAACGACAAAAAAGGAACCGAGCAGCAGACCTGGGATGCCATCGTCATCGGTTCGGGCATCAGCGGGGGCTGGGCTGCCAAGGAGCTTTGCGAAAAAGGCCTCAAGACGCTCGTGCTCGAGCGCGGCCGCATGGTGCGTCACGTGCAGGACTATCCGACCATGTTCAAGGCGCCCTGGGAGCTGCCCTACGCCGACCAGCTCACCCGCGAAGAGCTGAAGAACTACCCCGTGCAGAAGCGCACGGGCTACACGCTACGGCAGTCCACCAAGCACTGGTGGGTCAACGACCTGGAAAACCCCTACACCGAGGTCAAGCGCTTCGACTGGATCAGGGGCTACCACGTGGGCGGCCGCTCCATCATGTGGGGGCGGCAGAGCTACCGCTGGAGCGACCTCGACTTCGAGGCCAACCTCAAGGACGGCATCGCCGTGGACTGGCCCATCCGATACAAGGACATCGCGCCGTGGTACGACTACGTCGAGCGCTTCATCGGCGTCAACGGCAAGAAAGAGGGGTTGCCGCAGCTGCCCGACGGCGAGTTTCTGCCGCCCATGGAGCTGAACTGCGTCGAGGAGCACCTGCGCCAGAAGATCGCCGAGCACTACGACGACCGCATCCTGACCATCGGGCGCTCGGCCAACCTGACCAGGCCCCACAACGGACGCGGCCAGTGTCAGTACCGCAACCTGTGCATTCGCGGCTGCCCCTATGGTGCCTACTTCAGCAGCAATGCCAGCACGCTGCCCGCCGCCGAAGCCACCGGCAACATGACGCTGCGGCCGCATTCCATCGTCAATTCCATCATCTATGACCCGAAGACCAACCGCGCCAAGGGCGTGCGCGTCATCGATGCCGAGACGGGCGAGTGGCACGAGTTCTACGCCAAGGTCATCTTCTGCTGCGCCTCGACGCTGGGCACTACCTTCATCCTGCTCAACTCGACCTCGGAGACGTTCCCCGACGGGCTGGGCAACAGCTCGGGCGTGCTGGGCCACTACCTCATGGACCACCACTTCATGTGCGGCGCCGCAGGCCGCTTCGAAGGGTTCGAAGACAAGTACTACAAGGGGCGCCGGCCCAATGGCATCTACATCCCGCGCTTCCGCAACCTCGACAAGAAGACGCAGCGCAAGGACTACATCCGCGGCTTCGGATACCAGGGTGGCGCCAGCCGCCTCAACTGGACGCGTGCCATCCGCGAGATGGGCTTCGGCCCCAAGCTCAAGGAGGAGCTCACGGCGCCCGGTCCGTGGCGCATGGGATTGGGCGGCTTCGGCGAGTGCCTGCCCTACTACGAAAACAAGGTGACGCTCAACCACGAGAAAAAGGACAAGTGGGGGCAACCCACCCTCACGATCGACTGCGAGTTCAAGGACAACGAGATGAAGATGCGCGAGGACATGAAAGCCTCGGCCGCCGAGATGCTCGAAGCCGCCGGCTTCAAGGACGTGGAGACCTACGACGCCGGCGCCTATCCCGGCCTGGCCATCCACGAGATGGGCACGGCCCGCATGGGGCGCGACCCGAAAACCTCGGTCCTCAACGGCTGGAACCAGATGCACGACGTGCCCAACGTCTTCGTGACCGATGGCGCCTGCATGACCAGCTCGGCCTGCCAGAATCCCTCGCTGACCTACATGGCCCTCACGGCCCGGGCCGCAGCCTATGCCGTGGAGCTGCTGAAGAAGGGAGAGCTGTGATTTGTTTGAGGAATCGAGGAT
>CAYNYN010000239.1:0-6119 GCA_964401445.1 uncultured Saprospiraceae bacterium
CTTCTTCCCGAAAACTTCGCGGAGCGAGTCGAACTCGGCGCGCCAGCTCAGGCCGATGCCGGTCTTGGTGCGGCGCCCGCCGATCTCGGGCTCTGACAGGTGGTAGGCGCGGATGCGCAGGCGGCGGTCCTGGGTGAGGAAGTACTCGAAGATGAACTCGCCGGCCACGAAGGTGCCCTGGTTGGTGGTGGGCAGGGTCTGGTTGCCGTTGAAGCCCACGTTGGCGCCGATGTTGAACACGGCGCGGTCGTTGAACAGGTAGGTCTTGACGCGCCCCTGAAACTCGTTGGCGGAATTGGCCACCTGCGACAGTCCCTGGGTGGCGAAGGTGTTGTAGCTGAAGTCGAAGTCGATGCCCGAGATGAGGCCGTCGTCGGTCACCCATTCCGACACCAGCTCGGTGAGGTAGAACGACAGCTGGTTGGCGATCATCTCGCTGAGCGTGTTGAAGCCCACGTCGGCCACCTGCTGTAGCTGGAAGTTGTAGTTGGTGGGCAGGAACTGGCCGAGCATGAGCAGGCCGAAGACCTGCCGGTTGAGCTCGTTGGGGTCTTGCCGCAGCGCGCGCATCTTCGTCTCGACGTAGTTGCGCAGCTCCTGAGGGATCTTGGGAAAGCTGATGTCGAAGGTGATCTCGGGGTGGAAGAGACTGCCCTTGAGGTACATCGTCAGGTCCACCTCGGTGGGGGTGCGCGCCAGGCTGACGATCTCGGCGGGAGCGATGAGCAGGTATTCCTGGATGAGCGTATAGACCGAGGTGTTGACGCCCTCGTACACGGCCTGGATGTCGAGGTTGGCCTCGAAGGGATCGCCCGACCAGGTGATGGTGCCGCCCGGCCGCACGATGAACGGCTTGTTGAGCAGCAGACTCATCATGGTGAACAGGTATTCGCCCTCGGTCACCTCGTAGTTGCCGTACATGTTGAAGTCGCCGTTGCGCGTGACGATGATCTGGATGTCGCCTTCACCCGTTCCGCGCAGGATATCGCCGGTGCGCTCGTCGAAGATGAGCTCCATGCGGGCATCGGGCGTGAGGTGCAGGTTGAGCGTCAGGTTGAGGCCGCGGATGTCGGGCAGGGCCGGTTCCTTCTTCGTTTGCGCAAGCGTGTCGGTGGCATTGGTGAAGGTGATGAAGCGCACCTCGCTGGCGTCCTGTTCGTAGGTGATGGGGATCGACAGGTGGGTGCCCGGCCCCGAGGTGGCGTCCACCTCTATCTCGGCCAGCTTGAAAGGCCCCCGGAAGCGCACGATGCCCCCGCCGATGGCCGTGCCGTAGTATACGGGGTTGAGCTCGCGCGTGGTGTTCATGGCCAGGAAGCGGTCGGTGATCAGGTCGCAGTCGAGGCGCAGCTTGCGCAGGTTGTCGTGTGCGATGCCGCCGCGCACGGTGGCCGTATTGCCCAGCTCGTCGTACACGGTGGCGCCCGTGGCGTCGAACATGTGGCTGTTGATGCGCACCACGTGTTCCTTGACGAAATAGCGGGTGTTGAGATAGGTGATGGTGGTGGCCACGTCGCGCGCAGTGGCCCAGCCGTTCACCTCGATCTTTTGCGGCAGCCCCTCGAAGCGGGCCTGGCCGGTGATCGTCCCTTCGGTGTCGTGGATGGCGGGCGCCACCCAGTATTCGAGCACGCGTACGGGGTAGTCGGCCACTTCCACGTCGATGTTGAGGTAGTTGGGCTGCTCGCTGAGCAGCTGCGGGTTGGCCAGGGCCCGGTAGTTGGGCGGGTTGTAGCGGCCGCGGGCGGCCAGCGTCTGACTGCCGTTTTCGATGAAGAGCGAGGCGAACACGGGGCGCTTCCACTGGTCGGCATGGGCCAGCAGCTTCAGCTCGCCGAAGTTGTCGCCGTTGATGCGCAGGCTGTCCATGTGCCCTTCCAGCTCGAGGTTGTCCATTCGGAAAATGTCGTCGATGCTCAGCCGCATGCTGAACAGGCCGTCGAACATGAGCTGGGGATAGACCCAGACCTCGTTGATGAAGTCGAGGTCGAAATTTTCCAGAGAGAGGTCGAGTCCGCGGGCGTCGCGGCTGTCGAGGGTGAGCAGGCGTTGCCCGCTGCGGAATGCCAGGTTGTGCGTCTCGAAGTACTGTTTGCCGAAGCGGATGAAGTTGTCGGGAGCCAGCTCCCACACGTCGTTCCACAGCAGTACCGAGAGGGGTGAAAAGCGCAGCTGGAACAGGTCGCCCTCTTCGGGGAAGAGGCGGCCGCTGAGGAAGACGTTGTCCACGAAGCCGGTGAGGTTGACCGACGTGAGCGAAAAGTCGAGCGTGTCGGTGGCGAGCAGCCCGAGGAAAGAGATGGGCGAGAGCCGGGTTTTTTCGTTGAGCGTGATGCCGCCCAGCTCGAGGTCGATGCTGGCCGAGTCGCCGGCCATGTTGGCCAGCAGCGCGATGCTGTCGAGGCGCGTGGTGCCGATGCGGAAGGAGGGCCATTCGAGTTGCAGGTCGAGCGTGTCGGTGCGCGTGTCGAGGTAGCCGGAGAGCACCAGGTCGCGGATGTTGCCCAGTTTGGGGTTGGCCAGCTCGAGGATGCGCTGGGCGTCGTGCACGTAAAGGTCGTAGTGGAAGTGCATGGTGTCGGCTTCCCAGGCGGGCAGGCCCAGCCTTTCGGCAAACTGGGGATGATTGCGGCGCAGGTGCTGCACGAAGGCCTTGTGCAGGGCCAGCGGGTTGAAGCGCCCTTCGAGCGTCACGTCGGCCATGTCGGATTCGATGCGCAGCTGGCGCACGCTGTCGCGCACGTATCCCGTCCAGAGGGCGAGCGAGTCGAAGGTCCAGGTGCGTTTCTTGCGGTGCGTGATCTGCAGGTCGCGCAGCAGGGCCGTGCCGGTAGCCCGCTGCGGATCGACGCCGCGCACGTTCATGCGCACGCGTCCTTTGAGGACGATGTCGTCGTCGGTGAGGCGCAGGTGCAGCAGGTCGAGCTTGCGCACGTCGGCGCGGAAGTCGAGCAGGGGCACCTTTTCCGTGAAGTCCACCTCGCCGTTGAAGCTGAAGTCGATGTGGTCGTCCTGCACGACGAGGCGCCCGTCGAAGAGGGAGCGGTTGAGCGTGCCGTCGATGGCGATGTCTTCGTAGCGGTAACCCTTGAAGGAGAGGCTGTCCACCACGGCCTCGAGGTTGGCCTGGGCCGTGGCGCCCGTGAGGCCGCGGCCCTCGTACACGCGCGAGCGAAAGGTGACCTTCCCCAGGTCGGCATTGCCGCTGAAGCGCCCCAGATCGAAGTTGGTGAGGTCGAGCCGCCCCGAGTAGCGGGCGCGGTCGCGCCCTTCGCGCACCTGCAGTTGCATGTCCATGCGCGCCCGGCCGATGCTGGTGCGCAGGTCGCCATAGGCCACGAAGTCGTTGAAGAAGCCGTTGAACTCGCCCTGGAAGCGCAGCTGCCCCAGGTTGTCGAAGTTGGGGGGCAGGTCGAAGCCGGGGATGAGCTGGCGCAGCGTGGGCACGGTGGTGCGCAGCTGGTCGAGCCGCAGCATGAGGAACTGCTCGCCGGGCACGGCCAGGTCGCGCGAATGGAAATTTCCCGAAAGGGTGGTGGCGTTGGCGAGCTGGAGCTGCACGTCGCGCCCGCGCAGCCGGTTGACGGTGCCGTAGATGCGGCCATCGAGCCGCACCACCTCGTTGCGGTTTTGGCGGAAAAAGGCGTTTTGCCGCAAGGCAGGCACGAAGCGCAGCAGGTCTTCCACGGCCAGGCGCGCCTCGTTGAAGCGGGCATCCATGCGCACCTCGCTGGCGAACGACCTGAAGCTTCGGAACGAGGCGTAGTCCATGGTGAAGGTGTCGCTCAGGAGGGAGGCGGGGGTCTGCAGCACCAGTCCGTAGATGCGGGTGGAGGTGGTGTCCACGCGCACGTGGTTTGCCGCAAGGCGCTCCAGCTCGAAGCCGCTGTGCTCGCGCAGGGCGATCTCGTGGACGATGCCCTGGAAGGTCCAGTTGGTGAAGTGGAAGCTGTCGATGCGGGCCGCGATGTCGCTGATGTCCAGATGGTTGAAATCGACGGTGCCGTCGTTGCGCGGCTCGGGCGCATTGCGGTAGTTGTGCAGGCTGAAGGTGCCGCCATCGAGGTCGAGGGCATCCACGTCGACGACCCACCAGGCTGTGTCCTGACGGTGGCGCTGCTGCCAGGCCGAGTCGAGGGCGGCCTGTGTGAGCGAGTCGAGGGGGTGCATCTCAGTGTTGGTGATGCGCAGCAGGGGCGCATCGAGGGCCACGCGCGTGGCCCGCACCTTTTTCCGGGGCAGGTCGAACGTGCGGAAGAACAGCTGCCCTTCGGGCACCCATGCTTCGAGCGACTGGCCGCGCACGGCGTCGTCTTTGCGAAAGCGGACGTCGTGCAGGAAGAGCGACTGGACGTTGAGCTCGAAGGGCTTGCGGTTGCGGGCCTTGGCGGGATCGGCGGTGAAGTAGTCGATCAGGAATTGCATGTTGTGCTCCACCTGGCCCGAATCGCGCTTGAGGTGGAGGCTGGCATTCTCGAGGCTCAGCTGGTTGATCTCGAGCCGCCGCCACAGCAGGGTGAACAGGGTGTGGCGCACCCCGCCCGAGAGGCGGGCGGCGGTGAGCAGCGTGTCGCCCGCGCGGTCGGCCACGAAGAGGTTGTAAAAATCGGCCCCTTCGAGGGGGCGTATGTGCACGCGTTCGACGTACACGCGCGTTTGCAGCTGCTCGGAAAGGAACGCGGTGGCCTGGCGGGCGGCCCAGTTCTGCACGAAGGGCAGGGAAAGCAGGATGTAGAGCAGCACCATGACGACGACGAAGGCCACCAGCGTGCGGCGCACCCAGCCCCACACCCGCACGGTCCACACCGTGAGGCGTTCCTGGAAAGACAGGGGCGGCTTGGGGCTTCGTTCCTTCATCCTGTTGGCAAGATACGGGTCTGGCAATGCAACCCGCAAAGCTAACCAACGCTTGCCTGCCCCTTGTTCGACCAGCCCGGGGTTTTAACCAAAAATTGTGGATTCGGGGGGTGAGGCGCGCCCAAAGGGCAATAGTCGATAGACAATGGACAATGGACGATAGACAATGGACGATAGACCATGGACGTCTCACGTCGTCTCAGCCTGTGCCGAGTATCGGGACGTCACGACGAGACACAGGCATTTCGATACCCAGCACCTCGTGTACGAAGGTCACGGCTCGCTCTTCCGACCAGTAGATGCCCTGATGCCCGAAACGCACGAAGCCCACGTGGCCGCCGTGTTCGGGCACCTCGAGGTGGAAATGGCGGTGCGAGCGTGCCAGGTCGCGTGGATAGCAGCGCGGGCCGAGGAAGGTGTCGTCGGCGGCGTTGATGAGCAGGGCCGGCACCTGAATCTCGGGGATGAAGCGGATGCTCGAGTTGCGGGTCCAGTAGTCGTGGGCCGAGGCGAAGCCGTGGATGGGCGCCGTGTACCACTCGTCGAACTCGTCGAAGTTGCGGGCGGGGTGGGGCGGCCGGAACACCCGATCACCAAAGCGGCGTCGCTTTTCCTCGACTTTGGCGTTCATCGATTGCATGAAGCGCCAGACGTACAGCCGGTTTTTGAACTTTCGGATCTCGCGGTTGGCGTCCACCACGTCCACCGGCACGGAAAAGGCCACGCCGGCCTGCACGATGGCCGGCAGCGCGGCGCCCTGCTCGCCCAGATACTTCAGCACCACGTTGCCGCCCAGGCTGAAGCCTATGGGCACGATGCAATCATAGGTGCCTTCCCGTGCCAATTGGCGCACCAGCCAGTCGAGGTCTTCGGTGGCGCCGATGTGGTAGCTGCGCAGCAGGCGGTTGGGGGTGCCGCTGCAATTGCGGAAGTTGAAGCCCAGGGCGTCCCAGCCGGCCCGGTTGAAGGCGCGCACCATGCCCATGACGTAGGGCCGCCGCGCGTTGCCTTCCAGGCCGTGCAGCACGATGACCAGCCGCCGGCTGCCCACGCGCGACCAGTCGAGGTCGAGAAAATCGCCGTCGGGCAGTTCGACGCGCTCGCGTTCGTAATGCACGCCCTTCACCTTGCGGAAAAGTGCGGGCCAGATGGTGTTGGTCCATGGGTTGCGGAAGCCCAGGGGGGCGCGATACGTGGAAGGTTCGATGAGTGGCATGGGGGCTTTTGTGGCAAAGATAGTTGAGGGTTGAGGGTTTGAGTTT
>CAYNYN010000240.1:0-6117 GCA_964401445.1 uncultured Saprospiraceae bacterium
TCCATCAGGGTGGAAATTGTCATCCCGCGGCATCGGATGTTTTGCCTAATTTTGGGCCGCCCTGCGCAGGCAGGGATGTTTCGGGCGGGCAGCTTCCGTCATAGCGGAGGGTACCGGCCGCGCCAAATCTTCAACGCCAAACACTAAACCACGTATACATGGGCAGAATACTGCAACTGCGCGAAGCCATCCGCGAAGGCATGGTAGAAGAGATGCGCCGCGACGAAAACGTCTTCCTCATGGGTGAGGAGGTAGGCCAGTACAACGGCGCCTACAAGGTGAGCAAGGGGATGCTCGACGAGTTCGGGCCCAAGCGCGTGATCGACACGCCGATCAGCGAGCTGGGCTTTGCCGGCATCGGCGTCGGTGCGGCCATGAACGGCCTGCGCCCCATCGTCGAGTTCATGACCTGGAACTTTGCCGTGCTGGCCTTCGACCAGATCGTCAACAACGCGGCCAAGACGCTCAACATGTCGTCGGGCGAGTTCAAGTGCCCCATCGTCTTTCGCGGGCCCACCGGCTCGGCAGGGCAGCTGGCCCAGCAGCACAGCCAGACGTTCGAGAGCTGGCTCGGCAACACGCCCGGCCTCAAGGTGATCTCGTGCGTCGATCCGGCCGACGCCAAAGGCCTCATCAAGTCGGCCATCCGCGACGACGACCCCGTGTGTATGATGGAGTCGGAAGTGATGTACGGCTACAAGGGCGAGGTGCCCGATGGCGAGTACCTGGTGCCCATCGGCGTGGCTGCCGTGCGCCGTCCCGGCACCGACGTCACCATCGTCAGCTTCAACAAGATGATGATCCAGGCGCTCAAGGCCGCCGAAGAGCTCGAGAAGGAAGGCATCTCTGCCGAGGTCATCGACCTGCGCACCGTGCGCCCCGTGGACTACCACACCATCATCGAGTCGGTCAAGAAGACCAACCGCCTGGTGGTGGTCGACGAGTCGTGGCCGCTGTTCGGCGTCAGCGCCGAGATCGCCTACGAGGTGCAGAAGTTCGCCTTCGACTACCTCGATGCGCCGGTCATCCGCGTCAACTCGGCCGACACGCCGCTGCCCTATGCGCCCACACTCGTGGAGGCCTGGCTGCCCAACCCCGAGAAGATCGTCAAGGCCGTCAAGCACGTGATGTACCTGCCGGCCTGATTGGCAGAGGATCCGAGGATGGGAGGAATCGAGGAGGGGTGCGCGCACGCCATAGCCTGTTCCCGATGCTCGGGACAGGCTCCGACTCGTCGAGGGGCTACGCAACGATCCGTTTTGCAGGTGCAATCGGGCAAAGCGGTTGAGCGTTGAGCGTGTAGCGTTGAGCGTTTGTCTCGCGCAAAGGCGCACAGCCTGCTTCCGACAAGTTGGAACAGGATCCGATGCAAATCGGGGCCGCAACGTTCCGCAACACTTTTTCACATCTCAACATCGAGGCCCGGATGGGCCGAGTCTCAACATCGCCGCGGAAAGCCTGTCCCGACCTTCGGGGCGGCGTATCAACATCAGGGCGAAGCCCCGTCTCAACCATCAAATCCTCACACGATAAATGCCCCGCTTGCTCGTCACCGGTGCGTCCGGGTTTCTGGGATGGAACGTAGCGCAGCAGTCCGCTGAGGGCTGGGACGTGTGGGGCGTGGCACATCGGCACGTGGAGGCGTTGCCTGGGGGCGTGCATCCCCTCGTGGCCGATCTGACCGATTTTCCGGCTTTCGCCAAAATGCTCGACGACGTTCGGCCCGAGGTGATCCTCCATCTGGCGGCCTTTTCCAACACCAATTTTTGCGAACGGCATCCCGGGCAGACCCACGCGCTGAACGTGGAGGTGCCCGAACGGCTGGCGCACTGGGCCGGGCGGCACGGGGCCGTGCTCGTCTTCGTGTCGAGCGGGCAGGTGTTCGACGGGCGGCAGCCGCCCCAGGGGCCCGACACGCCCGTGTCGCCCGTCAACGCCTACGGACGGCAGAAGGCCGAGGCCGAGCGGCGCGTGCGGGCCGCTTCCGCAAATGCCGTCGTGGTACGCGTGCCCGTGATGTTCGGCTGGGGCAGCCCGGCGAGCGGCAGCTTTTTCACCCAATGGGTGCGTCGGTTGCGTGCGGGCGAGGAGGTGCCGGCCTTCGTGGACGAGGTGCGCTCGTTCCTCAGCGGCCGCGCGGCGGCCCAGGGCCTGTGGGCACTCATGGCCCATGCGGTGCAACGGCCGTCGGCGGTCTGTGGCCGCATTTTTCACCTGGGCGGCCCCGAGGCGGTGAGCCGATACGCGTTCGCCATGCAGCTGTGCGAGGTGTTCGATTTGCCGAAAGGCAAGATCAGGGCCTGTCGCCAGGCCGATGTGCCCATGCCGGCGGCCCGACCCCCGCGCATCGTGTTCGACAGCGGGGCCGCTCGCGCGCTGGGCTTCGACCCCTGGCCCATCCGGCAGGAGCTGGAGTGGCTGCTTCGGCACGAACCGGCAGATAGCTGACCAAAATCAACTCTTCGTGGTGCGCCTCGCCCCCCTGCGGGATGCGGGCCAAAAGTGTACATTTGTCGCGCCCGCAGGCAAAGGCCTGTGTCCCTTTTCCGATCCGTCAGAACCAGAATAAAACCACATCCTTCATGGCTCGAATCACATCATCCGACCGTTTTGCGAATCGCCACATCGGCCCCTCGCCCCAGGAGGCGCAAGAGATGCTTCAGACCATCGGTGTGGCCTCGCTCGACGAACTCATCGACCAGACCATTCCCGAAAATATCCGCCGGCACAAGCCGCTCGACCTGCCCGCGGCACAGACCGAGTTCGAGTTTTTGCACCAGCTGAAAGAGCTGGCCGCGCAAAACAAGGTGTACAAGTCGTACATCGGCCAGGGCTACTACGGCACCATCACGCCTTCGGTCATCCTGCGCAACATCTTTCAGAACCCCGGCTGGTACACCCAGTACACGCCCTACCAGGCCGAGATTTCGCAGGGGCGGCTCGAGGCGCTGCTCAACTTCCAGACGATGGTGAGCGACCTGACGGGCCTGCCCATCGCCAATGCCAGCCTGCTCGACGAGGCCACGGCTGCGGCCGAAGCCATGCTGATGTGCCACCACATCCGCAACAAGCGCGTCAAAGGCGAGCCCATCGACGAGTTCCTGGTGGACGAGCACGTCTTTCCGCAGACGCTCGACGTGCTGCGCACGCGCGCCGATGCCGCCGGCATCCGCATCGTGACGGGCCGCTGGCAGGACTTCCGGTTTACCGAAAAGACCCTGGGCCTGCTGGTGCAGTACCCCGACGCGCGCGGCGAGGTGCACGACTTCCGCGAGCTGACGGCGCGCGCCCGCGAGGCCGGCGTCATGGTCGTGGTGGCTGCCGATATCATGAGCCTGGCGCTGCTCACGCCGCCGGGCGAGTGGGGCGCCGACGTGGTGGTGGGCAACACGCAGCGCTTCGGCGTGCCCATGGGCTATGGCGGCCCCCATGCCGCCTACTTCGCCACGCGCGAGGAGTACAAGCGCCAAATACCAGGGCGCATCATCGGCGTGTCGGTGGA
Source organism: uncultured Saprospiraceae bacterium (assembly GCA_964401445.1). Classification (GTDB taxonomy): domain Bacteria; phylum Bacteroidota; class Bacteroidia; order Chitinophagales; family Saprospiraceae; genus WFYJ01. Next base: position 3,503 of record CAYNYN010000240.1, read on the forward strand.
CCGAGAAGGGCACAAGGCCTTCCGCATGGCCCTGCAGACGCGCGAGCAGCACATCAAGCGCGAGAAAGCCACCTCGAACATCTGCACGGCGCAGGCCCTGCTGGCCATCATGGCGGGCATGTATGCCGTCTATCACGGTGCCGAAGGCATCCGCGCCATCGCCGAGCGCATCCACGGCCAGACGCAGGTGCTGGACCAGAACCTGAAGGCGCTGGGCTATCGGCAGACCAACGCCCACTACTTCGACACGCTGCGCATCGAGACCGACGCGGCGCTGCGCCAGCGCATCCAGCATCTGGCTTTGAGCAAGGAAATCAACCTGTTCTACGACGACGAGGCCGTCCAGGTCAGCCTCGACGAGACGACGCAGGAGGAAGACCTGCGCACGCTCATCGCCATTTTTGCGGAAGCGAAAAATGCCGACCACACCGCCGACCTGACGGAGGTGGACGGCTACGCCTTCCCCGAGGCGCTGGTGCGCACCACGCCCTACCTGACGCATCCCGTCTTCTCGCGTTTCCGCACCGAGACCAAGATGATGCGCTACATCAAGCGGCTCGAAGGGCGCGACCTGTCGCTGACGCACAGCATGATCCCGCTGGGCTCGTGTACCATGAAGCTCAACGCCGCCACCGAGCTGCTGCCCGTGAGCTGGCCCGAGTTTGCCGACCTGCATCCCTTCGTGCCGGCCGACCAGGCGCAGGGCTACCGCCAGCTCTTCCGCGAGCTGGAGCAGTACCTGTGCGAGATCACCGACCTGGCCGCCTGCTCGCTCCAGCCCAACTCGGGCGCCCAGGGCGAGTACACGGGCCTGATGGTGATCCGCGCCTACCATCGCGATCGCGGCGAAGGACACCGCAACGTGGCACTCATCCCCGCTTCGGCACACGGCACCAACCCCGCCAGCGCCGTCATGGCCGGGATGAAGGTGGTGGTCGTGGCCTGCGACGAAAACGGCAACATCGACGTGGCCGACCTGCGTGCCAAGGCCGAACAGCACAAGGACACGCTGGCCGCGCTGATGATCACCTATCCGTCGACCCACGGCGTGTTCGAAAAGGAGGTGGTCGAGATCTGCGACATCGTCCACCAGAACGGCGGTCTGGTGTACATGGATGGCGCCAACATGAATGCCCAGGTGGGGCTGACCAGCCCCGGCATCATCGGCGCCGACGTGTGCCACCTCAACCTGCACAAGACCTTCGCCATACCGCACGGCGGCGGCGGGCCGGGCATGGGCCCCATCTGCGTCAACGAAAAGCTGGCGCCCTACCTGCCCAAGCACCCGCTGGTGCAGGAGGTAGGCGGGGAGAAAGGCATCCCGGCCGTGTCGGCGGCACCCTGGGGCAGCGCCAGCATCCTCGTCATCTCGTACGCCTACATCCGCATGATGGGACCCGACGGGCTGACCGAGGCCACGCGCTATGCCATCCTCAATGCCAACTACATCGCCGCGCGCCTGCAGGAGCGCTACGACGTGCTGTACCGCGGCGAGAACGGCCGCGTGGCCCACGAGCTGATCGTGGATCTGCGCCCCTACAAGGCCATCGCCTCGGCCGAAGACGTGGCCAAGCGCCTGATGGACTATGGCTTCCACGCGCCTACCGTCAGCTTCCCCGTGGCCGGCACGCTCATGATCGAGCCCACCGAGAGCGAGGACAAGGACGAGCTGGACCGCTTCTGCGAGGCCATGCTGCTGATCCGCGAAGAGATCGACGAGGTGGCCCGTGGCGAGCAGGACGCCGAAGACAACGTGCTGCACAATGCGCCCCACACGGCGCAGATGGTCACGGCTGACGAGTGGCACCACGGCTACAGCCGCGCCAAGGCCGCATGGCCGGCCGAATACCTGCGCCATGGCCACAAGTTCTGGCCGCCGGTGGCACGCGTCGACAACGCCTGGGGCGACCGCAACCTCGTGTGCGTGTGCCCGCCCATCGAAGAGTACATGGAGTGACGGGAGAGAAGGAGTGACGGAGAGAAAGAGAGATGGAGAGAGGAGTGACGTTTGCGAGCCTTTTCGAGGCTCGTAAACGTTTGGTGGATATTTTGCGAGACAGAGAGACAGAGTGATGGAGAGACAGAGAGCGGTGGCTCTGTTTGCCTGTTGCGTGAAAAGTGTTGCGGATCGTTGCTTGTGGAGCGACGATCCGCGCGTTTTTTTCAGAAGATGTCACGGAGGAAGGCCAGGATCTTGGCGCCGAAGAGGAGGGTCAGCGTCCATTTCGTGATGAAATAGACGAGGAAGATGTAGAGCGCTTTCTTGCCGAATTTGCGGTAGGCAATGGCCAGTGCCCTGCGGATGCCGAGGATGTCGAGAATCTTGTTCATGATACCAGGTTCAGGTGCGCGATCCGATGCGCGTGCCCTATCCCAAACGCCACTTCGGGGGCTTTGTTTCGGAGGCACAGATTTTTGCGTCGCAAACATATTTATTCTGGCTTTTTGAAGGTTGAAGGAAGATTGAATTTTGCTGTCCATTTCGTGACACGGCACACACAATCTTATTTGGTTGAGGGTTGAGGGTTTGAGTTTAAAGTTTAAAGTTTAGTGTTTATAACCCCGGTGGTTCATGTTGAATGCCTTTTGTGAACAATCAGACTTGATTGGGTTTC
>CAYNYN010000241.1:0-6110 GCA_964401445.1 uncultured Saprospiraceae bacterium
TTGAGCCTACTGCAAAAAAGTCGATGGACGATAGACGATGGACTATCAATGATAGACGTCGTCACGGTGTCACGATGTCACGGTGTCACCTTTTCACCCTCAACCATTTTTTCAGGGGACTCTTTTCTGATATCAATTAGCAATGCCGACACTGGAAAAAGGAAAGATCACCGTCGTACGCGCGCCTTTGGGGGAAGAAATCCTGGACCCCGAGCGCAATTACTCACCCTTGCTGTATCCGGTGCGGCTGTACTTCCAGCTGATCGGTCGCCTGTTTCCGCGCAAGGCCGCCCAGCGCGCCTACACGCTGCTCACCACGCCCATGCAGCGGGCCCGCCACCGCCAGAGCGACGCCATCCTCGAGCAGGCGCGCATCTTCGAGTTCATGTACGGCAAGGAGTTGCTGAAAGGCTACGAATGGGGCCAGGGCGCGCAGACGGTGCTGCTGGTGCACGGCTGGGAGTCGCGCGGCACAGGCCTGCGCAACTTCGTGCCGGGGCTGGTGGCCGAGGGCTTCCGCGTGGTGGCCTTCGACGGGCCGGCTCATGGCGACTCGGGCGGCCGCCGCACCAACCTGCCCCACTTTGCCGGCGCCATCCGCGCCCTGCTGCGCCGCATCGGGCCGGTGCATGGCGTGATCGCCCATTCGTTCGGCGGGGTGGCTACGGCATACGCCTTTGCCTGGCTGATGCCCGAGCTGGTGCTGCCGCGCCTGGTGCTCATCGGCGTGCCGGCACGCCACGCCGCCATGGTGGACGAGATGCGCCGCATGCTGCGCCTCAACGAACGCGTGCTGGCCGAGCTGGGGCGCATCATGGAAGAGAAACTGCAACGCCCCCTCTCCGACGCCGAGCTGATCAACCTGTACGATCACCTGCACGTCGGGCGCGTGCTGGTGGTGCACGATCGCTACGACAACGTGGTGCCTTTCGAGTCGGCACGGCTGCTGTACGACCACTGGCCCGGCACCGACCTGCTCATCACCGAGTACATGGGCCACTTCAGGCTGATGAAAAACCCCGAGGTGGTGCAGCGCGTGGTGCGCTTCATTGCGGAAGCTGACTGAGCTCGGGCGGCTCGAAGCCGGCGAAGGGATCTTGCTTCAACCCCAGTGCTTCGAGCGACTGGCCGGCCCGCACGTTGCGGATCATCTCGATGGTGCGGCCCAGGGCGCTGTGTTTGGTGGCGATCCAGGCACCGCCCGGCAGCTGCTGCCAGCCTTCCCAGCTATTCTCCACCCCGCCGATGGGGATGATCTGCACCCACATCTTCCACGCCACGGGCCGGCACTGCTCGTCCAGGATCCAGACGTAGCTGTCGCCCGGCGTGACGCCGCCGCTGCGGTAGTGCACCATGAGGCCCTCGCGCCCGTCTTTCAGGTTGACGATGCGACGCTCGGTGCCCGGATCGAACGCCTTGACCACGGGGTTGAGCCAGTAGCTGTCGTTGCAGAAGAAAGACCAGGCCTTTTGCACGAGCTTGTCGGCCTTGCGGCCTTCGACCTCCCGGCCATCGGTCCAGGCCTTGCCCGTGACGGTTTTGGTGTGGAGCACGACACGCTGTTTGCCCCAGCGCACCTCGACCAGGTGGCGCTCCTTGTCCCAGACGTAATCGTGCTGCCCCATGAAGTTCCAGGCCACGAAGCGCAGCGAGTCCCAGGCCGGCGCATCGACGGCATCCATCATGCAGCGGGCCAGCGAGTCGGCCTCGGGCGAGGGTTGCCCTTCGGGCAGGGGCTCATTGTATCGCAGGAAGAGCACGAGGCCGAGCAGCAGCACCAGGCCTGCCACCACGGCCAGTCCGATCAGTATTTTGCGAAGCATGGGAAAAGGTTTTGTTTGCCGAAAGGCATCAACAAAAAAAGGCCCTGCCGGTTGCGAGGCAAGGCCTGATGAGTGTCTGGTAGCCCCGCCAGGACTCGAACCTGGACCCGCGGTTTAGGAAACCGCTGTTCTATCCCTTAAACTACGGGGCCGCACTTCGGGCGCAAAGGTAAAAACCTTCGGCGCAATAGCACACCGTACTATAACCCGCCGTCGCTATCCGAAGGTTTCCAGCGCACGACGACCTCCACCTTCCTGTTGGCCCAGCGGGGCCGGTCGTTGCGGGTGGCGCCCTTGCCTTCGAGATGGATCTCGTCGACGCGCAGCCCGCGCCTTTTCAGATGGACGGCCACGGCACGGGCGCGCCGCTCGGACAATTGCAGGTTGTAGGCGGCATCGCCCGTGTCGTCGGTGTAGCCCACGATCTCGATCGAGACGATCTGCCTGCCGTCGAGCATGGTATTGAGGAAGCGGTCCAGCTCGAGCCGGGCGTCGGCATCGAGTGTGGCCTGGTCGAAGCCGAACAGCAGCGTATGCCTGGTTTCTTTCACGCCTTCGCTGCGCTCGGCAAATGCCACCTGGACGGTGGGCGCCACTTTGGGCAGCCTGAAGGTGGGCTCCAGCAGCAGCTCGAGGGGAAAGAAGCGGGCGTTGTCCCACTCGGGAATGTAGAACGACCGCTGATAGCGATAGTAGTCGTCCACCTCGACGGTGAGATGGACGTAGCTGTCGGCCGGGGCACAGAGGAAAAACCTGCCGTCGGGCCCGGCCTCGACGGGTGGGCGCCCGGCCACCTGAACCATGCACTGCACCGGCACCTTCAGCACCGAATCGAGCACCTGCCCTTCGACGAAAGTGATGGGCTCGGCCAGCAGCGCCTGCGGCAAGACGAAGTGATAGATGTCCATGCCGCCGTAGCCGCCCGCGCGGTCGGAAGCGAAGAAGGCCTCGAGGCCGTCGGCCGAGATGAAGATGCCCAGCTCGCGGGCGCCCGAGTTGACGGGTTCGCCCAGATTGACCGGCTTGCTCCAGGTGCCGTCTTCGCCCAGCCGGCTCATGAACAGGTCCTGCTCGCCCAGGCCGGGATGGCCATCCGAGCTGAAGTAGAGCACCTTGCCGTCGGGCGTGAGGTAGGGCGCCTCTTCGTCGCCCTCGGTGTTGATGGTGGGCCCCAGGTTCTCGGGCTTGCCCCAGCGGCCGTCGGGCAGGCGGTGGCACACGTACAGGTCGGACCCGCCATAGCCGCCCGGCCGCGTGCTGGCGAAGTAGAGGGTGCCGCCGTCGCAGCTGATGGCCGCCTGCGACTCCCAGTCGGCCGAGTTGACATAGCCCGTGACCGGCCCCACGTCGGTCAGGCGCGTGCCCTGAACGTCGGCCTGCCACAGGTCGCAGGGGCCCAGCACCTCGCGGCGCTGGCAGGCCGTGAAATAGACGCGCCGGCCATTGCGCAGGAAGGAGGTCATACCCTCGTTGAGGGGCGACTGTACGGCCCCGCCCACGGGACTGCCTTCGCTCCAGCCCTTGCCCGTGCGGCGCGCCACGAAGATGTCTTCGTCGTCGGCCTCGTCGAGGCGGGAAGTGTAAAACATGGTTTGGCCGTCCTGCGTCACCCACGGGAAGTACTCATCGGCAGCGGTATTGACGCCCGGCCCCAGGTTGCGCACGACTTCCACCTGCCGGAATTTGGCCACGTCCATGGCCACCTGCACCAGGCGCATCTGCTCCGGCAAGGCTTCGTAGCAGCGTTGGAGGTACTCCTGTTCCTTGGGTGAGCGATCGGAAAAGACGGCAGCACCGCTTTCGCCAAATGCCCGAAACTGCTCGAACAGCTCCAGCGCGCGGGCGTAGTTGCCCAGCCGGAAGTGGACGACCGCCAGGTCGTAATAGAGGCTTTTCGAAAAATCGGGATAGTCGGCAAGGATGGCTTCGTACAGGGCTGCCGCCTCGGGGTAGCGGCCCATGAGCTCGTAGCAGGCCCCCTTGCCGCGCCGCGCCGCGCTGTATTGGGGACGCAGACGAAGAGCCTTGTCGAAATACTTCAGCGCTTTTTGATACTCTTTTTGCAACAAAGCCCCTTCGGCCAGCTGCATGTAGTGCCGCAGCCGCTCGCCCTGGGCACCACCCTGCGCATGCCCCGCGCTCCACGAGCCTGCGAGCAGCGCCAGCCAGAGTGCCAGATGTCGGAGGTAGCAAAGCATGTCACGGGATTTCGTTGTCGGGCGCTTTTTGCGCAAGCAATAGATTACAACTCGTGGTAATATGATCCAGAATCGTGCCGAAGCGCTGCACGTGGAGGCAATTTTTGCCGAAAGGCAATCAGTTGCTGCTGCCGGCACCGGCAAATGTGACGCGACAGCATCAGTCCACCAGGCGCCACGACAGGCCGAAGCGCAGGCCGCCGCCCACCAGCCCATAGGGCAGATAGTGATGGGCCACCAGCGCATAGTATTGGTCGTTGAGGTAGGGAACCAGGTTTTCGAGCTTGAAGAAAAAGCGGAAGGTCTTGACCCGGAACGCCACATGCACATCCACCAGGGGCGTCAGGGGATGCTCCACCTCTTCCTGCAGGTAGAACTGCCCCATGAGCGGCATCCAGCCCACGGGCTTCCAGGGCGCGACGAAGCGGGCATCGAGCCCGAAACGGGCCAGCATGGCCTTCCGGAAGATGCGCCCCTCGAGGTAGAGGCTGTGGCGCGTCACCCAGGCGGGCAGGCGCACGGTGGTGGCGCTGGCGCGTTGCCAGACGAGGTCGTTGTCGAGGTGCAGGGGCCCGAAGGTGAAGTTTTTGACCAGCTGGAGCCGCAGGTAGCTCACCGGCGCGCCCGCCTGCCGGGGGATGGCCAGCGAATCCCACCAGACGAGGTTGTGGACGAGCATGTAGCGCATGCCGGCTTCGAGCCCGAGGGCCGGCAGCCGGTACCGCCCGTGGACCGACGTCTCGATGACGGGCTCGTAATCGTGCTGCCACACCTGCCGGTGCGCCACCCATGCCCTCTGCGCCAGCAGCGCGGGGCGATAGCGCTGGTTGAGCAGGCCGCCCGTGAGCTGGCCTGCCTTGCCGAGCGAGAGCGTCAGCTCGCCGGCCAGCTTGTACTCGCCGAAGTTTTGCCAGAGCCCCAGATGGGCATTTGCCGAAAGGCGCAGGCGCTCCTGGAGCGTGACGTTCAGGCTGCCCTGCACGAACAGGTCGTGCAGGCTGCTGTCGCGCGGTTCCTGATAGAGGCGGTGGTAGCGATGCACCAGCCCTGCCTCGAGCAGGGGTGCGCGCTGCCCCTTGCGGTGCCACCGCAGGAACAGGTGGTTGGCCACGTACTGCCATTCGAGGTAGTGGCGCAGGCCGCGGTCGTCGGTGCGGAGGATGCGGTAGAAGCTGCTGTCGGCCGGCGGCGCCGCGTCGAAGTACTTGAAGGTGCTCTGGTGCCAGGTGAGCCGGTGCCCCAGGCGCAGGTCGGGCAGGCGGCCGGCCAGGCTGTCGGGGCGCAGGCGCAGGATGTGGAACCACGACCAGTCGCGGTTGGCGTAGCGCACCTGCGCCTCTTCGAGCAGGGTGGCCAGCGTGAACGATGCCACCAGCGTGTCGGCGGGCGGCGGCCCCAGCCGGCCGGGCTCCTGCGCCTGCACGTTGTTCTCGGCGAAGGTGAGGAACGCCTGGTAGCGCCCGCCCAGCCGCTGCCACCACAGACCCATGCCCAGCGAGAGCACGCGCGTGCGCTGATTGTTGAAAGCCCCCAGGTTGTTGATGGCCTGGTGGTCGAGCGAAAAATTGACCTGGTTGGCGAAGTTGCGGCTGAACTGGGCCTTGAAGCGGGCATCGTCCTGGGCCTGGCCCTGGCTGTAGTACAGGTTGGTGTAGGGCTGCCCGGAACGGAAATAGGGAATGCGCTCGACGGGGCGCAGGTACACGTCCCAGGCATGGATGCCCGGATCGAAGCCCTGCCGCTCGGCGGGATCGAGGAAGAGCGGGAAAGCGGCGCTGCCGAGGTTGCCCAGCGAAGCCCAGGGCAGGGGTTGCTGGCGCGTGGGGTCGTACTGCTGGAATCCCGCCAGCGTGCTGTCGGTGAAGGGATGGATCTCCCAGCCCCTTTGCGGGAAAAACCACTCGATGCGCGCGGTGTCGAGCGTGACGCCGCCCAGACTGTCCGTCTGGGCATTCATCTGTTGCTGTTGCCCGAACTGGCCCGGGAAGTTTTGCGACCAGGTGCTTGCCGCCGGCCACAGCAGGCAACACACCCACAGGCAAATGTGCTTTCGCAAAACCGGTCCCGGCATGAAGCAGGCTATTTTGAG
>CAYNYN010000242.1:0-2477 GCA_964401445.1 uncultured Saprospiraceae bacterium
GCGATGTTGAGATGAAAAAAGCGTTGCGCATCGTTGCGTCCCCGATTTGCATCGGGACAGGCGTGGCGCCGTAGCGCGAGGAAAAGATAGAACCGATTTGCCCGGTTGCACCGATTCCCCCGATTCCACCTGAAAACGGGTACACCTGCACGTACCCATCCCGATTTTGCGCAAGCAAAAAAAACCCCGACATCCACGTGGATGCCGAGGCCGGGGGGATTGGATTGTTTGTCTTTTTGCGCAAGCGGGAAAACGAAATGTGCCGGCGTGGCCACCTACAGGTTGCGCCCGATCTCGCGCCAGGTGCCATTGCCGTTCGACAGCAGCGTGAGCGAGGCGTTGGCCGTGGAGGTGAAGCCGCTCTTCAGCACGATGTAAGGGTTGTTGGTCACATTGGCGCCCGCATCGTTGAACACCAGCACGATGACGGTCCCTTTCGGGAAACGGTCGGGCAAGGAGTGGTTGATGCGCGAGATGGTGGGTGTGCCGTCGATGAGGAAGATGTTGCCCTCGCGGGGCAATACCACGAACGGCCCTGTGGGCGCCACCTCCACCACGCCCGGCGTGAGCGTGCCCGTGAGGATGCCGCCGGCCGTGGTGAGCGGCTTGGCGGTGGGCGTGGGCAAGGCCTGGCCGAAGCTCAGCACCGGCATCGAGACATACACCTCGAGCGGCGCGCCCGTGGTGTTGTTCACCTCGAAGCGCGGGTCGGGGGTGGCGCCCGTCTGGGCCGTCATGCCGATGAAGTGCCAGTTGCCGTCGCCGGGGTGCGGCGTCGAGGCCGTGACGCCGGCCGGCGCATTGTAGCGCGTGTAGGCCACGCCGGCCGCCGTCGTGCGCACGTACAGCCCGAAGTGGATCCACGCGTACTCGGGCCGGTTCATGAGTTTGGGCATGAAGAGGGCTTCCGGCTTCAGATCGCACACCACGCCGGGCGGCACGGTCAGCTTGAGCACGTTGTGGCCTTCGGCCAGCTCGGGTGGCAGCACGTCAATGGTCACCCCGCTGCCCGTGACGTCCCAGTAGGGCACCTTGCCATTCGTTGCGCCGTGGAACGAGGCATTCTCGAGCAGGTTGGCCGTCTCGGGCGCCGGATCCATGTTTTTCCCCGATTGGAAATCGAGGAAGTTGGCGCCGCGGTCGATGGTCAGGCCGCCGCTGTAGGTGCCCGAAACCACCGAATGGGCCGTGCCGCTGTCGAACAGCACGAGGGGCACGGTGGCCGGCTGCGCCGTGCCTTCGATGCGGATGTCGCGTCCCTGGATTTCGCCGGCACGCACCACGAGGTGGCCGTGGGCCGTGGCAGGCGGTTCGATGACGGTGCCGTGGAACACGTTGTTGTTGCCGCCTTCGACCAGGATGCCATAGTCGAAGCCGCCGCCCGAAATGGCGCCGTGATAGAAGCTGTTGGAGTTGACCGCCGAGGTGTTGTCCTGCACGATATGGATGCCGATGGCGGCATGGCGTACGCGCACGTCATAGGCACTCAGGTAGTACAGTCCGCCCCCGTTCTTCGCTTCGAGCCGCAGGGCCGTGCCACCGGTGAAGTTGGTAATGAGCACCCGCTCGAGGCGCACGCTCTCGACCAGGCGGTTGTCGGCCAGCACCACCACGCCCTCGGCTTGCTGTGCGCCCGTATTGGCATCGGCGATGACGAGCTCGCGCAGGCCGGCATTGTGCCCCACGATGCGAATGGCGGGCCCGCTGCCGTCGTAGTGGATCAACGAGCCATCGTAGGGTGTGCCGAGCGGGTCGCTGCCGGGGCCTTCGCCCACCATGGTCACGCCGTCGGGTATCTGGAGCGTTTCGGTGATGCGGTACACCCCTGCGGGCACGATGACGCGATAGCCCTTTTGCGCAGCGATATTGATGGCAAACTGGAAGGCCTGCGTGTCGTCGGTCTGGTCGTCGCCCATGGCACCCACGCTCTGCACGCAGATGCCGAAGGGGCTGCACCCCGTCTGCTGGGGGGTGGCCGCACTGCCAGCCGAGGCGGCATACAAGGCCACGGGCACGGCCGAAATCTCGCTGAGGCCGAGCAGCTCGAAAGGCCCGTTTTCATCGGGCCCGTGTTCTATGAGCAGGAAGCACTTGTCGCTCCAGTCCACCTCGTCGAGGCTGCCCCATTGGGGCTGGCCGGCACCCACCTCGAGGGTGACGGCCCCGCAGTCATTGGCCTTTTTGCGATGCAGCTCGACAAAGGAGGGCACCCCGTCCCTGCTTTCATCGAGGATGCTGACGCGAAAGACGCCTTCGGCAAAAGGCACCGGCTGGCCCGATCGGTCGCGCACCTGCGTTTCGAATTTGAATGAATGCTGGGCATGGGCCATACGAGGCCACAGCCCGAGGGCCAGCATGCAAAGGGATCCTGCCCAAACGATGGTCGCCCACCGGATCGATGAGTTGTTCATGACGTGTAAGTTTTGGTGTATTTGTAAGCGTCAAAGCAACTCCGGTGGCAGATCGTATCATGGCTT
>CAYNYN010000242.1:2577-6037 GCA_964401445.1 uncultured Saprospiraceae bacterium
TTGCTGCGCTGTGCTTGTTGCTCTGTGGGTGGACCTCGCCGCATGAGTGCTCCCATGCTCCCCTGCCTGCCGAAATCACTTCCTTTTCGGGCACGTGCGACGACGGCATCGTTCGGCTGAGCTGGACTACCCGCACCGAAACCCATACCGACGTGTTCCGCATCGAGGCCAGCGCCGACGGCCGGCAGTGGTCGAGGCTGGGCACGGTCGAAGGCGCCGGCGAGTCGAACCGGCGGATCTCCTACCGCTTCGTGCTGCCCGCCCACAGCGGGCCGTATTATCGACTGGTCGTCGTGGATCGCGACGGACAGGAATACCTGCACCCCTCCATCGAGGTGCGGTGCGTGCAGCAGGGGCTGCGATTGCGCGTGACACCCAACCCCGCCACCGACCGGTTCGAGGTGAAAGTCGAGGGCCTGTCGGACGTGGTGCCGGCGCGCCTCGAGATCCTCGACGCACAGGGACGCCTGCACGTCGTCAGTCCGCTTTTCAGCGAAAACGGCCAATGGACACGCACCTATTCTGCCCAGGCGCTCCAGCTGCCTGCCGGCAAATACACGGTGCGCATCCGCCAGGACGGCAAAATGGCAAAGGCCGAACTGGTCGTCGAGTAGCCAACCCCATCGTTCGTGCAGCCACATGTGGCATGCCTTTGGCTTGCCCTCACACATGCGTATCGTGATTGCCTGGTTGTCGTGGCTCGTACTTTCACTCACACCGCTGCGGGCCCAGTGGGACCCGCATGCCGGCCTCGTGCCCTCGTGGACCGACGGGGCGACCATTTCGGTCTCGGCACCGGGATCCAACGATCCGCTGCTCATGATCGACGGCGACGACCAGACGCACTGGCTGAGCACCAATCCCCTGCCACAGAACTACATCGCGCGCAGCGACCAGAACGTTTTGCTTCAGCAGGCGCCCCTCATCGGCACCAGCTCGGGCAGCACCTCGCTCGAAGCCGTCAGCGACGGCAACCTCAACACGCCGGCCGAAATTTCTGCTTCGGCGGGACAGGCATGGCTCACCCTGCATTTTGCGCAAGCGCAACCCCTCATCCGGACGCACCTGAAGGTCTGGCTGCCCGCAGGCGGCGCCCTGGAGATGTATGCCTTCACGAGCAGCACCGACTCGACGCTGGTGGGTTCGTGGACCGATTCCGACAATTACAGCTGGCAGACGGTCACTTTGTCGGGCACCTACACGAAGCTGCGCCTCTACGCCACGGCCACGTTCAAGGTGTACGAATGGGCGGGCATGGCGCAAAACCCGCGCGAGTGGGCGGTCTTCGATTTTGGCGAAAGCCGTGAAGTGGGCTACCTGAAGCTGCGCCACTGGGCCGGCACGGGCAACGCCCGCCACACGCGCGTGTACCTGAGCCCCGACAACCAGAACTGGACGCTGGTGGCCACCCTCGACCCCGAGACGCTGCCCACCATCCCGCTGCAGGTGGACCCGCCCATCGCGGCGCGCTACCTGAAGATCGAACACGAGCTGGTGGCCGAGGACTATCGCAAGGCGTTCATCTGGGAAGTGGATGCCTGGGACCGCGATGGCCCCTATGGGCCGCGGCCGGCCGCTCAGCCCTCCACGGTCACCTTTTCGGAAATGATCGGCGTCAACGGCATCTGGGGGTGGGGCCACAACGTCTATTCGACCACCTTGGGCCCCGGCGAAGGCCCCGACCTGTACAACGACTTCGCCACGCACGCGCGCAACTACCACAACTGGAGCTGGGACGTAACCGATCCCGACATCGTGCCCGACTACGCCAACATGGCTGCCGGCAATGGCACGCAGGCCATGTGGTGGCTCAACTGGGACACCGAATACGGCGCCTGGCAGGCCGCAGGCCTGAACGTGGGCTGTACCATACAGTTTGGCCAGTGGGACCCCTCGGTCTTCGACGACCCTTACACGGCCGCGTACAACTACGGGCAGGCCTTCGCCGCCCACTTCGGTCAGGCCTCGGGCAACGGGCTGGTCGCCTGGATCGAAGCCGGCAACGAGCCCTGGAGCTACGACTCGGCCACCTACCGCCTCATCCTGCGCGGCATGGCCCAGGGCGTCCACGACACCGACCCCGCCCTCGTCATGCTGCCCTGCGCCCTGCAGGCCGTCGACCCCGCTGCCGAGCTGACCGCTTCCGCAAAAAACTACATTGGCGACCGCATCACGGCCCAGGAGGCGCCCCTGCTCGACGCGCTCAACGCCCACGCCTACAGCTTCACGCGCACGCCCGACGGCACCCGCATCGCCGTGCAGCCCGAGCACTACGACTCGGGCATGCGCAAGCTGTACAACCTGCTGCGCTGGCGCGACGCCAACATGCCGGGCACGCCGGTATGGCTGACCGAATGGGGCTGGGACCACGACGGCGGCGGCGAGAGCTGCACCCACAGCGAATGCGTCAGCGAGGCCGACGCCACGGCCTGGTTCACGCGCGCCCTCATGCAGTGCTGGCGCCTCGGCATCGAAAGGGCACTGGTGTACTTCTTCGCCAACACCACCGACCCTTCCTCCACCTTCACACGCAGCGGCGTGACGGGCTCGGCCCTGGTCAATTTTCAGAAAAAGGACACCTTCCGCGCCCTCGAGACGCTCGTCAACCGCATCGGCGACCGCTACTTCCTGCAGGTGCTGCGCGAAGACGACACGGCCTGGATCTACGCCCTGGGCAGCGCCGATGGCACGGTCACCCACGTGGTGGCGTGGCGCCCCGCCGCGGCAGGCCAGACGGGCACCGTCCAGGTCGCGCAGTCGCTGCCGGCAGCCCCTGCCGCCGCCTGGTGGATCGACGGGCAGAACAGCATGGGCACGCCGGCTTCGCTGCCTGCATGGAACAACGGCACGGCTACCTTCACGCTCAGTGGCACGCCACAGATCGTGGCCCTGAGCACGGCCCCCCTGCCCGTCGAGCTGGCCGAGTGGTCGGCCGGCTGCGTGGCCGACAGCGTCGTGCTGCGCTGGACGACGCGCAGCGAGCACAACAGCCGGCGCTTCATCGTCTATGGCAGCGCCGACGGCCACGGCTGGCAGGCGCTCGACACCCTGGCCGCAGCCGGGTTTTCCGGCCAGTCCCGCCAGTACCGGCTCGGCTGGCCTGCGGCCAACCATGCCTTTTTCCGCCTCTTCATGGAAGACAGGGACGGCAAGGGCACCTGGTCGTCGGTGGTCGCCCCGCCCTGCACCCCGCGGCTGTCGCTATCGGTATGGCCCAACCCCGCTGCCGACACGTTCACGCTCGCACTGCAGGGCAACCCGCACATGGCACAACCCATCACGGTCAGCATCACCGACATCCGCGGGCAAACGCGCTACCAGCAGATGTGGCCGGCTGCTGCCGCCCCCCGGCAGCTTCGCCTTTCGGCAAATGGCGTCCAGTTGCAGCCAGGCATGTATCTCCTCTGTCTTCGGCAGGGAGCAGCTTCGGCTTTCGCCAAACTGGTCCTTTTGTCCGCAA
>CAYNYN010000243.1:0-6020 GCA_964401445.1 uncultured Saprospiraceae bacterium
GCCAAGGTCACTCATTCCAGATCGAACTCCCGCAGCGCCTCGTTGGTCTCTTCCAAGTCGAAATATTCCGGGTCGAAATCCTCGCCCATCCATTCGGCTACGAATTCGTAGTCGGGGTGTGTGGGGTCTTTCAGAATGTCGAGTTTCGCCTGGTAGCCCCACACGCCGCCAGCGTCCTCGGGCGGACAGTTGCGCTTGCCCGCCACGCACACGGGGTAGTGCATCGACGGGTCGCGCGGCAGGCGCTTCTCCACCTCGATGACGTGTTCCCAATCGTCGCCAAAGTCATAGATGTAGCGGAATTTGTCGCCGGGCTTGAAGCCGAAGTGGACGAGATGCACCTCGTTGGCGGGGAAGTACTTTTCCTGGTCGAACACATCGAATCCGTCTTCAGGGCTGAGTTCGGTGATGAAGAATTTGCCCACCTTGAACTGGTACAGATGGGCGAACTCCCACCCCATCGCCACCTGAATGACGATATGCAGTTTCTCGAAAGTCATCGACTCATCTACCAGCAGCCGACGCCACACGGGCGGGCGCAAGCCGGACAGGCTCACTTTGATCTGAAGGATGGGGTGGTCTTTCTTCATGTGTCTGTTTTTTGAAAAACGGCAGCAGGAAGTAGCTCATTGGAAACAAAGCTCGTCGTTTTTGCCTTTCGGCAAATACTCCTGCAGGGCAAAAAAGCAAACCGGCACCCTTGCGAGTGCCGGCGGCGGCTCCCCGTAGGAAGACGCTCTCTCTGTATCTTTCGAAAAATCCAAAGTGTCGGAAAGGGACGGGCTGCCTGCTACCCGATTCGCTTGCAATGTATATAATTGGCCTCAAATCCTGAAGCCGTTCAGGCGGCAATCCCGCGTCACAAAAAAGACAATGCCATGAAAAACACCCGACTGCACACGTTGCTCCTTCTTCAGGGATGGTCGCTGCTGCCGCTCTGTATTTTCGGTACGCTGGTGTTGGTGGGGCTGGTTGCCTCCTGCTCTTCGGTCAATCCGCCTTCCGGCAAAAAGGAGCCGCAAGGCACGCTCCACCTCGACCGCATCCGCATGCCCGAAGGGTTTCGCATTGCCACCTGGGCCGAGGGCGTGACCAACGCCCGCTCGATGGACCTGTCGCCTTCGGGCACCCTCTTCGTCGGCACGCGCGATGCCGGCAAGGTGTATGCCCTGCGCGACGAGGACGGCGACTACAAGGCCGACAAGCTGTACGTGCTGGCCGAGGGCCTGTTCATGCCCAACGGCGTGGCCTTCCGCGACGGGGCCCTCTACGTGGCCGAGGTGAACCGCATCCTGCGCTTCGACGACATCGAAAACCGCCTCGACGACCCGCCGGCGCCCGTCGTCGTGTTCGACGGCTATCCCGACAAGACGCACCACGGCTGGAAGTACATCGCCTTCGGCCCCGACGGCAAGCTGTACGTGCCCGTAGGGGCGCCCTGCAACGTCTGTCTGTCGGATGACGAGATCTTCGCCACCATCACCCGCCTCAACGCCGACGGCACCGGCCTGGAGATCGTGCATCGCGGCATCCGCAACACGGTGGGCATGACCTGGCACCCCGACAACGGAGAGCTGTGGTTTACCGACAACGGCCGCGACTGGATGGGCGACGACCTGCCCGCCTGCGAGCTCAACCGCGCCGTGCGCGACGGCCTTCACTTCGGCTTCCCCTTCTGCCACCAGGGCGACCTGCCCGACCCGCGCTTCGGCAAAGAGCGCTCGTGCGACGAGTTCGTGCCGCCCGCGCAGAAGCTCGGCCCCCACGTCGCCCCGCTCGGCCTCGAGTTCTACACCGGCCAGATGTTCCCGGCCGAATACCACAAGCAGATCTTCATCGCCGAGCACGGATCCTGGAACCGCAGCAAGAAAATCGGCTATCGCGTCACGCTCGTGCGCCTCGACGACCAGCACAACGCCATCAGCTACGAGCCCTTCGCCACGGGTTGGCTCGACGAAGCCACCGACGAAGCCTGGGGGCGCCCCGTCGACATCGAGCTGCTGCCCGACGGCTCCATGCTCGTGTCCGACGACTACGCCGGCGCCATCTATCGCATCTGGTACGAAGGATGAGGGTTGGGCACGTGCTGCCTGGCCCGACTACTCCTCGGGCGCGAGGGTGCGCAGCCAGCTGCGCAGCAGGCGCGCCGTCTGCCGCTCGGCGGTGAACATGCCCATGTGGCCCACCTGTGGCAGCACGTGGATGTCGGCATCGTCGGCCAGGTGGGTCATCTGCAGGCTGAGCGCGTAGGGTACGGCCTCGTCCTTTTCGCCGATGAGCATCCAGACCGGCACTTTCAGTTGCTGCAGCACGTGGCTGCGGTCGGGCCGGTCGCGCATGGCTTCGAGCTGGCACACCACCCCTTCCGTGGTGTAGAAGCGGGCCACCTCGTGCTTCAGCTTCTCGAGCGACATGCGGTGGTCGGCGCGCAGCTCGGGCGCGAACAGGCCCGGGAACAGCTGCTTCACGTACATGATGGGGCCGTTGCGGCGCACGAATTCGATGTGTTTGTCGCGCGTCTCTTTCTTTTCGGGCGTGTCGGCAAAGGGATGCGAGTGGAACAGCCCCAACCCGAGGAGACGATCCGGAAATTTTTCGGCGAAAGCCAGGGCCACGTAGCCACCCATGGAGTGTCCTACCACTACGGCGCGCTCCACCTCACAGGCGTCGAGTACGGCCGCCACGGCTTCGGCCATGCAGTCGATGGTGCAGGGGCGGTCGGGGCACTCGCTCGGCGCCGCCCCCGGCAGGTTGGGGCGGATGAAGCGATAGCCGGGCAGGTGCCCGATGAACCCGTCCCACATGCGGGCCGTCTCGCAAAACCCGTGGAGCAGCACGACCGGCAAGCCTTCGCCATCTTCGAGCCAGCCCACGGTTTTACCCTGAAAGGTGGTAACTTGCATCTCTGAAATTTTGCGCGAAAATAAGCGCAAAGGATCTGGAATGAGAATTTTATTCTACCAAGTGCCGCACGCCGACACACCCCCATCCAAACACCTCGCTCCATGATGCGCTCTTGCTGGCTCGGTTCGTGTTTCGTCCTGCTTGCCGCACTGCTCGTGGCCGGCTGCACCGCCGACACCTACCACAACCCCTACGACGACCTCGTGGTGGAGGAGCCCGCCGACACCACTGCTTCGGCCCTCGAGCCCGGCACCCTGGCCTGGCTGCACGCCAAAATCTTCCGCCCTACCTGCGCCAACTCGGGCTGCCACGACGGCACCTTCGAGCCCGACTTCCGCACCATCCACAGCACCTGGAACACCACCGTCTGGCATCCCGTCATCAAGAACGACCCGCAGCACAGCTTCATGTACCGCATCGTGCCGGGCGACGTGGCCGCCTCGCAGCTCGTGGCACGCCTCACCTACGACATCGACGGGCAGTCGGGCGTGATGCCGCTGGCCGTCGAGCCCGACAGCGACTGGCCCGACAAGAAGGACGAGTACATCCAGGCCATCGAGGACTGGATTGCTGCCGGCGCCAAGAGGGATTGAGCCCACCACGCCTCACACTGCCTATCTTTGCCCGCCACAGTTGCTAACCAAACGAAACCCACATGCCTGCCTCTTACATCATCGACGCCATCCGCACGCCTGTCGGCAAATTTGGCGGCAGCCTGGCCCCCGTGCGGGCCGACGACCTGGCCGCCCACGTCATCCGCGCCCTCGTGGGGCGCCACCCCGAGCTGCCCCCCGATGCCTACGACGACGTCATCATGGGCTGTGCCAACCAGGCCGGCGAAGACAACCGCAACGTGGCGCGCATGGCGCTGCTGCTGGCCGGCCTGCCCTGGAGCGTGCCCGGCGAGACGGTCAACCGCCTGTGTGCCTCGGGTATGTCGGCGGCCATCCACGCCCACCGCGCCATCCAGACGGGCGATGGCGACCTGTTCATCGCCGGCGGCATCGAACACATGACGCGGGGCCCCTTCGTGCTGTCGAAGGCGTCGAAGCCCTTCGGCCGCGATGTCGAGCTGCACGACTCCAGCTTCGGCTGGCGCTTCATCAACCCCCGCATGCAGGAGCTGTACGGCACCGACAGCATGGGCATGACGGCCGAAAACCTCGTGGAGCAATTTGGCATCAGCCGCGAAGACCAGGACCGCTTCGCCTGGTGGTCGCAGATGAAGGCTGCGCGCGCCCGCGAATCGGGACGCCTGGCCGAAGAGATCGCGCCGGTGGAGGTGCCCCGGCGCAAGGCGCCGCCCCTCGTGGTCGAGCACGACGAGTTCATCCGTCCCGACACCACGCTCGAGGTGCTGGCCAAGCTGCGGCCGGCCTTCAAGCCCGACGGCACCGTGACGGCCGGCAACGCCTCGGGCCTCAACGACGGCGCCGCCGCCCTGCTCATCGCCTCCGAAGCGGCTGCCGCCAAATACGACCTGCAGCCCCTGGCCCGCATCGTGGCCTCGGGCGTGTCGGGCGTAGAGCCCCGCATCATGGGCATCGGCCCGGTCTATGCCACCGAGAAAGCGCTGAAAAAGGCAGGCCTCACCCTCGACGACATGGACATCATCGAGATCAACGAGGCCTTTGCCGCCCAGGTGCTCGCCTGCACGCGCCAGTGGGGCATCGCCGACGACGACCCGCGCATCAACCCCAACGGCGGCGCCATCGCCATCGGCCATCCGCTCGGCATGTCGGGTGCCCGCATCCTGCAAACGGCAGCCATCGAGCTGCACAAGCAGCAGAAGCGCTATGCCCTGGTGACCATGTGCGTGGGCGTGGGCCAGGGCTATGCCACCATCCTCGAGCGCGTGTAGCACTTTTTCGGGCGCGTTGCCCGCACCATGGCGTCCTTTCGTCGAAAAGCGATGGGGCGCCATGTCCTTTTTTGCGGCTGCGGTGTTACCTTTGATAGATGCCGAACCGCGGCAGCGGCGGCACACACCGTTTTTCACACAACAAACCATCACGTACCCATGGCTCGTAAAAGAAGCTTCCTCAGCCACAGCAACCCCGTCCTTTCGGAAAAAACGTTCCAGGAGGTCACACCCACCCCCGCCACCGACGGCCCCATCGTCACGGCCGAAACCGAACGCATGACCGTAGCGGGCGCCGTCAACAAGTCCTTCCTTCTGGGTCTGCTGATGCTGGCCACGGCCGTGTGGTCGTATCTCAACCCCAGCACCACCTTCCTCTGGCTGGGCGCCCTGGGCGGACTGGGCGTCGTGCTCCTGTCGGTGTTCAAAAAAGAGTGGTCGCCCTGGCTAGCCCCGCTCTACGCCGCCCTCGAAGGCCTGTTCCTCGGCACCATCAGCGCCATCTACGGCGGCATGTACAGCGGCATCGTCTTTCAGGCCATCACGCTGACCATGGCCGTCTTCTTCGCCATGCTGTTCCTCTACAAGGCCCGCATCATCGTGGTGACCGACAGGCTGCGCAGCGGCGTCATCATGGCCACGGCAGCCATCGCCATCGTCTATGTCGTCAACCTGGCGCTGTCGTTCTTCGGCATCCACATGCCGTTCCTGCACGAGGGCGGCCTCATCGGCATCGGCATCAGCCTCGTCATCATCGGCGTGGCCGCCATGAACCTGCTGCTCGACTTCGACTTTTTCGAAAAAGGCGAACAGTACGGCGCACCGGCCTACATGGAGTGGTTTGCCGCCATGGGCCTGCTCATCACGCTCGTATGGCTCTACGTGGAAATCCTGCGCCTGCTGTCCATGCTCAACAGAGACTGATGCCTCTTTTCGGCTTTCGCCAAAAAAGCATCGATCCTTGCTAAAATCGCATCATTCGAAGCGTGCAACGGGACCTTTCTTTGCCCTCGGGCCGGAAGGTCCCGTTGTCGTTTGGCGGCATGGCCCCGCTGATACCGAAACGCCGGTTTTTTGAAGGAGAGACAGAGTGACGGAGGGACGGAGAGATTGAGTGAGGAGAGAGGAGTGAGGAGTGAAGAGTGACCACAGAGTCAGGTGAAATCGGTAGAATCGGCAAAATCGGTTTCTCGGTTCCTTGTATGTTGCACCTGGACAAGCAGTCCGGATTTGGCGCAGCGCTTTATCTCAACAT